>JAJRBU010000125.1 GCA_028679315.1 Methanoregulaceae archaeon | reverse complement strand
CCCGGACAGCCAGCACGGGAGCACGAAGCTGTTCACGATTCCCGCGGCCGTCGGCGCCACGTGCGGTCCGATGTGGAGCCCGCCGCATCCGCACGCCACCACCTACGAGGTGGCGATGTCCCACGCCTGGGTGGACGGGCGGCTGTTCATCCGCGGCGCGGACGCCGTGTATTGTTACGACCTGCGAAAGCCCAGCCCTGCCCGGCAATAGCCGCTGGAGCGGAATGGTTCCCGTGCGCCGGCGCCCGGAGGCCCGACGACCTCGTCCGCTGCGGCCCCTTCGGGACCCGCCTTCGGCGGCGGCTTCGGCGGGATCCTTTTCGCCGGAACTGCAAACCGAGCCCCCGGCCTCGGTTATACTATGTCGTCCGGCCAAGGAGAGGGATGCCATGATCCCGAAGGGGGCGATCCGGGCCGCCGCCGTGTGCGGGGCGATCCTCGCAGCCCGGGGCGCGCCCGCGCACGCCGCCGACGCGGTGCCGGACACCGACACCAGCACGTGGACGATCCGCTGCGAGGATTTTTTCGGCGACGGCAAGCCGCTCAACGTCTACGCGTCGCGGCGCGAGGGGAAATGGGTCTGGGGGCTGGGGTCGTCGCGGATCCCGGGCACGAGCAGGAACGGCTGGAACGTGGCGCGCTACGTTGCCGACCTGTCCGGCCTGAAGCGCGAGGGCGACGCGATCCGGGGCACGGTCGCGGTGCTCTTCGGCCCCGACCCGTGGGTGCCGAAGGACCACCGGCCGCGCCGGGCGACGATCGACGTGGAAGCCCGGTTCACCGCTCCCGATCCGAAGGACACCAACGCGAAGGCGTTCCGGGGAGTCCAGGGCACGTACCGGACGAGGCAGGAGGCGGGCCTCCGCGATCCCGAAAAGCCCTGCGAGTTCGCGGGCGCCGTGGCCGGCAACGCCGCGCCGACGGAGATCGACGAGCCGGACGACGTGACCTACGGCCTTTGCTTCCAGAACCTGATCCCGGGCGGCCAGCCGACCGACAACCAGCGGCGGCTGTGGGTGGGCCTCGGGGTCCGAGGCGGCAAGGTCGTCAGCGCGCGGGTCGGGCCGATGACCATGCGCCACGAGCCGTACGACCTGCAGTTCATCGAGACGCCCGAGGACGTCCGGGTCGACAAGGACGGCGCCCGAGGCCGGCTGGGCATTCCGACCACCTCGTTCGACGGCGAGCCGGTCACGATCGCCGTCGAATTCTCCGGCGGGCGCGTGCAGGGCTTCCTGTCCGGCACGTACACGGCCGCGTGCGTGACGGCGGAAGGCAAGGAAGAGAAGCGCGCGTGCACCTGGGACGGCGTGGTGAGCGCGGGCGCAATGGAGAGCCGGTTCGCAAAGGACGACCGGCCGTGGTTCGTGACGGTGCCGGGCTGGCGGCCCGTGGAGCCGGGCGAGCACCCGCGGCTCTTCTTCCGCAAAAGCGACCTGCCGGAGCTGAGGCGGCGCGCGGAGACGCCCGGAGGCAAGGTCATCCTCGCCCGCCTGCGGGTGCTGCTGGGCGGCGGCGAGCGGATGCCGGTGTCGCTCAACCCGGCGAAGAAGGCCTACGAGGAGAACGGGTTCAGGGCCGTGCCGGGGTCCTACTCGATCTCGCACGCCGCGGGCTTCGGGTTCCTCTACCAGCTGACCGGCGAGCGGACCTACGCGGACCTGGCGCGGCAGTGCGTGGAGCTGGCGTGGGGGGGGCAGCGGAATTTCGACGACCGGTACGCGTGGGTCGCCCCGGGCGGCGAGCTGCGCGCGGGGCCGAGCCTCGGCTGGTATGCCCTGGCCTACGACCTTTGCTACGACGCCTGGGACGAGGCCTTCCGCGTGAAGTTCGCGCAGGCGATCCAGAACTACGACGACACGGAGGGCGGCGAGTGGGCGAAGCCCGAGGGCATCAGCCTGCGCAAGCTGGCGCTGGCGCCCAAGCTCGGCCCCAACAGCAACCACGCCGCCGCGGTCTGCGGCGGGACGGGGCTGGCGATCCTCGCGATCAAGGGGGATCCCGGCACGGACCCGGCGCTGCTCGAGAAATACGACGCGGCCCTGCAGCGGCAGCTGACGCGGAACCTGACGGGCGGCTTCGGCGACGGCGGCTTCTTCTACGAGGGGCACGGCGCGGAGGGCGTGGCGGCGGACACGGCCTTCGTGTCCTACCTGCGCGCGCTCCGGGTGGCGCAGGGGCGCGATTACGTCTCGGGGCCGCGGTCGAACGCGGCGGCAATCGGCGTCCGCCGCATCTGGGAGATCGTCGGCCCGCCGGCGGTCTTCCCGTACCGCAGCGCGATGGGCCCCACCTACGGCAGCGAGCGGCAGTACGCGGACCGCACCGGCTTTTCGCACGGCGGGATCTTCTCGGAGGGGTTCGGCGCGGTCACGGACGCGCAGAAGCCCGCGCTGCTCTGGTGCTACAACACGTTCGTGGCCCCCGACCGCGCCGCGGACACGTTCGACACGGTGAGCCTCTACCCGCACCGCGCGATCCAGGCGCTGGTCAACTGGCCCTTCGGGGTGGAGCCGAGGAACCCGGGCGAGGTGCTGCCGAAGTGCCACCGGGACTCCGTCTACGAGTACTGGGTCTTCCGCAACCGCTGGCAGGACAAAGACGACATCGTCGTGACGGCGCTGCTGAACAGCCCCGCCGACAACAAGCCGCGCGGCGTGATGGTCTGGGGGCTGGGGACGCGGAGCGAGCTCCCGTCGCCGGCGAAGGCACGCATGACGGAATTCGCCGTCGCGAAAGACCGGTCGGGAATCGTCTCCACCGGCGCCGCGGCCCTCGCGGTGGACTTCAGCCGGGCGTCGGGCGCCGAGGCGCTGGTGGTCGTCGCGGGCGTCCCCGGGGACGTCAGGGGCGCGGGGAAAGACGCAAGGGCGCGGGCGACGACGGTGACCGCGGGGAAGCACGCGTTCCACGTGCTGACCCTGTCGGCGGACGGCCGGCACCCGGAGGTGACGGCGGGGGAGGACGGCCTTCAGGTCGGCGGGCAGGCGGTGACGTTCGACGGGAAGACGATCCGCCTGCGGGCGTTCGCGGCGGAATAGAGAAGGGGTGCTTGCGGTGCGCTCTCACCGAGGGGCTCACGAGACGGCTGGGCCGCTCCAGGAGGCCCCATGATCCCGGTGCGCTCGACGCCGGTGGCGACAGCGGTCATCCTGAGCATGGCCTTCGCCGCCATCGCCGCTGAACCGGTTAAGCCGGATGTCCAGCGGAAGGGAGACCTCTGGAGCGTCGTCGTCGACGGCGTCGACGTGAACTTCTGTATCCCCTCTCATCGCAAGGAGCTTCGCGGCGTGCTGCTCAAGCCGGCCGACAAGAACGTCGCCGATCAACAGAACGCGTGGACAGCGGCGGTGGCGTCCTGGGGCTTCGGCGAGTGCGGCATGCTGCTGCGCGACATGAACCGCGGCAACCGGCCCCGGATCCTGTCCGAGGCGTTCCGCAAGGCGCTGTCCCTCGTCGCCGAGGCCAGCGGACACCCGGAGCTTCCCCGACTGCCCTTCGTCGCGACGGGTTTCTCCAAAGGCGGCGGATGGGCGCGCGACCTGTCGCGCCTCAACCCCGACCGCGCGATCGGATACGTCAACGTCTGCTGCTGGATGGGCGGCGACCTGGCCAAGGTCCCGCCGGAGTACCTGGGCATCCCCGGCTTGTACATCCTCGGCAGCGTGCCGGACGGGTTCAAGATGCTGCCGACGATCGAGGCCGAGTATGTCCCGGCCATGCAGCGCGGGAGGGTCCTCTGGACCTGCGCCCTCTCCTGGGGCGCCGCCCATGACTGGCTCCCGCCGACCACGCCGTACGCGGTCACCTACCTGGACCAGGTCGTCCGGATGCGCCTCCCCGCTGAATCGCCGGCAGCGGGGACGCCGCCCGCCCTGCGCGAGATGAAATGGGAGGAAGGCTGGATGGGCGACCGTTCGACGTGGGATGCGCCGTGCCCATCCATCGCGTCCTTCGCCGACTACACGGGCACCTGGGATAACGCGTCCTGGCAGCCCAATCGCTACCTGGCCCACGTCTGGCGCGCCTACATGACGCGGACGCCGGAGGTCACCTTTGCCGGCATCGCAGCCGACTCCCTGATCCTCGAAAATCCCGGGCGCGCGGAGTATGGTGTGGCCAGCGACACGCGGTTGACGATCACCGCGCAGCTGAAGGATGGCGTGGAGGCCCGGTCCGTCAGCTTTTACGACGGCGACGTGCCGCTGGGACACGTCGCGAGCAAGCCGTACACCTTCGCATGGCATCGCGTTCCTGCAGGAAACCATGCCGTGATTGCCGTGGCGAACCTGGCAAACGAAGGCGGCCTCCGCTCATCCCCCATCCTGTGGGTGTCCGGCGTGCCCGAGCCGGACCGGTAAGGGCAGGGAAGCGAATCGGGGGCACCCTCGACCGTGACGGCCGACAGGCCGAGGATCGCCTCGAGCGAGAAAAGGGCTGAAGC
>JAJRBU010000129.1 GCA_028679315.1 Methanoregulaceae archaeon | reverse complement strand
ATCATGAAGCTCCTCGAGACGTTCCGGGAATCGGGACTGCCGATGGCACTTGTGACTGATGAATACGGCAGCATCCGGGGCCTTGTGACCCTTCACGACATCCTTGAATCGATCGTCGGGGGAGTCCGCCACCTTTACCGGCCTGAGCCACCTTCAATCGTCAAGAGGGAGGACGGGTCATGGCTGATCGATGGGGATGTGGTGCTCGAGGATCTCGAAGAGATCATCCCGGTGGACGAACTGCCGGAAAGAGGATCCTACCAGACCCTTGCAGGATTCATCATGTATGATCTCCAGCGGATACCTTCTCCTGGTGATTATACCGAGTCAAACGGGTTCCGCTTCGAGGTTGTCGACATGGACGGGAACCGGGTGGATAAGGTGCTGGTGTCAAAGATATGAGAGAGTGGGAATAAGAATTAATGAGAGAAAATAATGGATATTATACTTTTACTGGGCGGTTGTCAAGAATTTTTATACTATCTTTCCTTGGCATAATCAGGAGTCCGAACCGGTTGAGCGTATCGAGCGCCTCTTCAAAGTCCTCTTTGTTCTTGAACGATGTGATGTGTGAGCGAACTTCCTGCAGGGGTATAGGAATCTCAAGTCCGAATGAGTCAACGAGGTCTAAGTAAAGCTTCCGCGACCTGTCATCAAGGCGGTAGAGACGTGCCACGTCATATTGCGTACTCACCACCTTCTTTGCCCGATAATACATATCTGACCAGAGATCGATCGCTTCAGTGATATCTTTCTTTGATAATTTTCGATGAGCATGATACCGGGCAAATGAGCGGCTAAGCCGGGGCACAAGGGAGTTAAAGTCTTGCTTGTAGGGGGCCCAGCCTGATCCTTTAAACTCCTCGACAACGGTATGGAACATATCGGTAACATGCGACTCCAGGGACTGCGGTATCTCGGGTTTTAATATCAGTGAATCGAGGATAAATGCCATCACCATGGGAGTGAGGCTCTGCATGTCAAGGGTGTAACTTTTCGAGGTCCGGACTTCGACTTCGTCCAATACGACAGGAATATGCATCGGGATCTGTTCTGGATTCAGAAACGCGAGATTTATCTCCTCTGCCTTGGTATTCTCCACTTTTTTCTCCGTCTCCGATATGGTATAGAAAAAAGGGGAGGTGGTCTTCCTGAATTCCTGTGGGATGATGCTCATACTCCTTTTGAATCCCAGCCATGGCTTCCTTTTTCCAAGAATGGCGGCATATACCCCACCTTTCTCTTCGAGGAGTGGGGGTGACGAGACGGCATAGAGTGCCGAGCAGAGAGCAATCCCGTTGACGACTTCCTCATCTCCGAGATAAGGTTTTGTAAAGTAATCATGAATTTCTTCCGGGCTGATACTTCCCAATCGTGGATATAGGACATTAGGATCAACCGGGGACCAGGACTCGACATATTTTACCTCGAGTGTATAATAGCCGGCACGGTCTTTCATCATATCCTGTTTGACCGCTGAAACAGAGGCGTGGACCAGGGCCCCGTTTTCAGGGGGTGGACAAAGGGCTATATACACCTCCCGCTTCGGAGTATGGAGGAACGGTGATGGATCGAGGTAGAAGATGGCACCAGAGGAATGGATCTGACGGACAAAACCCGTGTCCACCCGAGAAAAGATCAGCTCCTTCTCTATTGCGGAGAGACTGTGCCCGTAGAACCTGTTTTTCAGTGTCATGGCGGAGTCCGGGTAATGTGATCACTGAGCACGCATACACTGGTACTATCTCTCATAATAGGTAATCGGTTGGATTCTGTGAAAGTAAACTATAAAAAATATCAGGGATCTCATGGTTTGATCCGTGACTTAGCCGGATAGCCCCACGTTTCCAGTTCATCGATCGCTGCGTCGATCTCGTATGGTCTTAGGTTATAGGTTGTTTCAATCTCACGGAAGGATGGAAGTGTGTCAGGATCATCGAGGAAATATTGCAGGACAATTTTTGTGTCTGCATGTACCTTCTCGTATAATTCATCGATGCTCTCATCGTCAAATAAATTGTAGTTCCAACCCAGCTCGGAGAGTTCTCCTGCAGTTCTGTCCAGAGCGATAAACAGGTCTTTCTCGGCAAGGGATCCAAAGGCGGCCATTACCTCGTTATTCTCAAGACCGGTCCTCTCTGCAATTGTTGATGCTAGGAGCGGGAATTCCTCTCTCTGAAGAAATTTGAGGACTATTCGTTCTTCTAAATTCAAATTGAATCTCATGTTCAGTCCACTGTTCTCAGGACCACATGTATCGACAAATATATTGTCCTATCGAGCATGCCGTGAACATGGGTAGTCAATAGAATAGAAACGATGAGAACTTGAGCAATTCGGGAAAGAGCAAGGCGTTTTCGTCTGGTCGTTCAAGTAGAGTAGAGAAAAATTTCCGGACTGGTACTTGGTATTCCGGAAACCTTTTTCATTTCTTTTCTAACAATCAATTATGCGGTCGATAGATGGGTATATCGATTATAAGCGTCGGGAATATTGCAAAGAGGTGAAATGCCCGATACAATCGCTTCTGAATAAAGAAGTGGAGAAATCTCCTGAATATGAAGAACTCCGGGGGATTTGCGCATCCAATTGTCTTCATAGTACCTATGAATTTCACCATTGGCTCTTAGAGAAGGGGTACCTGATCGTCAGGCCGAAGGAACAATAATCCCAACTTTTTTTTACCGCTGTGTATCATTCATTCTCGTGAAGTATCCCCATGGCAAATGCGTATCCTGATATTGGAATCCAAAGCCGGATGAACCGGATCATCAATCCGAAAGATGACCGCGTGGTTATGCTTGCGATCGACCACCCCTATTTTCAGGGGCCGACAACGGGCTTGCGGAATATGAGTAAGACGATAAAAACACTCCTTCCTTATTGCGATTGCCTGATGACGACACGGGGGGCGGTCCGGTGCAATATGGCACTCGAAGATGTCGGATCAAAACCCATCATGCTCCGTGTTTCAGGGGGAAACAGCGTTTTAAATGAAGAGTTGAGTGATGAAAAGCTCACGGTTACCATAAAAGAATCTATCCGGATGGATGCGGCCGGTGTCGCGGTCAGTGTGTATATCGGCTCAGCCAACCAGCAACAGACGATACTCAATCTCACCGATATGATAAACCAGGCTGAAGAATACGGAATTCCCGTTCTGGCAGTCACTGCCGTGGGTAAAAACATGGCCCGTGATCTACGGTATCTGGCGCTTGCATCCCGTATCTGCCAGGATGCCGGGGCCCGGATTATCAAGACCTACTATTGTGATGAATTCTCCCGGTTGGTTGACGCGGTTGCTCCCACTGCTGTCGTCGTTGCAGGAGGGAAGTATTCAAGTCCTCCTGATGCGCTCCAGATGGCCTACAACTCTGTTCAGGCTGGTGCTGTGGGAGTTGATTTCGGACGAAATATTTTCCAGGATGACAATCCTGTCGGCATGATCACAGCAATTAGTGCAATTGTCCATGGAAATCATACCGTGAAGGAAGCCATGAATATGTATACTGCATGTCTTCCCAATGCATCAAAACTTGACTAAATTTTCCATATTTTTATAAATTTACGCTCAGCGGTGGATACAATGAAAGCAGCGGTCTATTATTCGAACAGTGACATTCGCACCGAGGATGTCGAAGATCTCCCAGTCGGCCCAGGAGAGATCAAAGTCAAAATCATGGCGTGCGGAGTGTGCGGGTCGGATGTCATGGAATGGTATCGGATCAAGCGTGCAGGAAGACCGGGTGGTATAGGAGCGTTTGGACACGAATGCACCGGTACCGTCGCAGAAGTCGGTTCCAGGGTAAATCCGAGATGGAAGGTGGGAGACCGGGTCGTGGTTACCCATCATGTGCCATGTAACACCTGTAATGCCTGTATCCGAGGCCATACGACTGCGTGTGAAATCTTGCAAAAAACGAAATTCAAGAATGCGTTCGGGGCATTTGCAGAATATGTTGTTCTGCCCGAGATCAACGTGGATCGGGGTATTCTGCCCCTTCCCGATTCGGTCTCGTTTGATTCGGGAACCTTTGTTGAACCCCTTGGATGTGTTGTACGTGGGCAACAATGGGCACCGGCCTCAGATGGCCGATCAGTCTTAATCATCGGTGCCGGTATCACCGGGTTGTTGCATATGCAGGTAGCCCGGCTGAATGGTGCAGGATTTATTGCTGTCTCCGATATGAATCCCGATCGATTGCAGCTCGCCCAAAAGTTCGGCGCCGATGAAACAATTCTTGCGACGGAAGATGTTCCTTGGAAGTTCAAAGAATTGAATGACGGGGTGGGGGCAGACACCGTTATCATGACGGCACCTGCTCCCGTTTGCGTGAAACAGTCGCTTGAAGCAGTCGGACCAGGGGGTACGATCTTATTTTTTGCCCCCACCAATCCTGAAATCCAATCCGAAATGAATCTCTGGAACCTTTGGCAAAAAGAGGTGACGATTACCCATTCCTATGCTGCCGATTTCCATAATCTTTCAACAGCCCTGAAATGGATCCATTATAACAGAATCAACGTGACAGATATGGTAACCCATGTTCTTCCGTTAAAGGACACGGTTGAAGGGTTTCTCTTAACTGCCCACCCGCGGAATGGGAGTTTAAAAGTAATCATCCATCCGCAGGAATAATATTTTGGTGATTAGGTAACATCGACCCCCTCCCCTCCTTTCTCCCAATATCTGAAGCAACAGGCTCTGCGCCACGATAAACCGCTCAAGGTCCCTGAGATCCACACTTTCATTGGTACTATGGATACGGGAATACGAGGCGTCCTGGGCCCCCACAGAATGAACTCTGCCGCTGGTACCGCCGCCCTGAGCACATGCAGCAGGGACCAGCTCATTACGAGAGAACCCATCCAGATACTCGTGGAACTCCTGCACCTGGCCCCGTGACCGGGCGCTCATTATGCTCATGTGGGACTCCGGTGTCAGGATCAGTGAGATCACCAGCCTGAATATCGGGCATGTCCAGTTTGATCGGTATGGTGCAGTCATCATCGTAACGAGAAAAACTGGGAGGAGACGACTCCGCCTAATCAGCTCAGTCCCGGACCTCCAGCAATGGATGAATCTCCATCCAGAAAGATCCAACGCTAACGCCCCACTCTTCATCACTCTCCGGAACTATGGCAAAAGCCCTCGCAGGATGGACATGCACATCATCGAGAACACCCTCAAATCACTAACAAAAAAATCTCTCTACGACCGGAAGAAGTACAAAATAATCATCTCGGTTTCCTCCTCCTATCTTCTGGATTCGCAGCTATCCACACTTCTCTCCGGGCGTTTCTTTACCATCCCGGTATTTCCCCTGGATTTCAGGGATTATCTCGCATTCCAGGGGATAGAGATAACCGACGACCCGGTCGACCTCGCTGCCAGGAAATACGAGATCCTGAACCAATTAAAACGGTACCTGCGCGAGGGCGGATTCCCCATTGTCGTGCTGCAAGAGGATGAACGTACGAAGGACGATTACCTCAAAGCCTACTATGGCAGTATCGTGTAGTGTGATATCATCAGAGTCAATGAGATCAGGAACCAGAAGGCCCTTGCCGAGCAGCTCCATTATCTCTTTACCAATGTCACGGCCCCCTATTCCTATCGACGGTGCAAGAACCTCCTCGGAATAGACCTCGACACCATCCAGGACTATATTCATTTTGCCGAGATGGCCAAAGTCCTCTTTGAAGTACCGCACTTTGCCTATTCCCTGCGGGCACAGACCAGGCCGAACCGAAAGATCTACTGCATTGGCAACGGTCTCCGGAACGCGGTATCCTTCCGCTTTTCTGAAGACAAGGGAAAACTTGCCGAGAATCTGGTATTTATCGAATTACTTCGGTCCGGTGCTACCCCGTTCTACTGGAAGAAGAAAAAAGAGGTAGATTTTGTCGTGAAAGGCCCAGACAATCTTCTTACTGCAATCAACGTCTCTTATGCCGATGCAATATCGGCAAGAGAGAAAGATGGGTTACAGGAGTTTGCGGGGGAGTTCGGGTACCGGATGAAAGAGATGATTATTCTCACCAAAGATACCGAGCAGGTTGATGGAGACATTACATTTGTGCCTCTATGGAAATGGCTCCTCTCGAAAAATGGCCTGCCCATTTGATACAGAAAACCCGCTTGATGATTCCAGGATGTGGAAGTGTCACTATCACCTTTGTTGTGCAATATTTCCGGCGTTCTCTTCAAGGGAAATACATCAGATGCCATTGATGGCTGAAGAGGACCCGACTGGAAACGGGCTAGATACTGCCATTCGCATCTCTTTGCCGGGCCATCATATTCGTCTCCATTCCGCTTCGTTCCGCTCCGGTCGGTGCTTACTCCACTCCATTCCGCTCACACCATGGACCTGATTTTCATGGTTCATACGTGGCTAAGTGACGGCCATGCTTGCTCCATTATTCACTTCGCATCGCCTGCTCCCTTTCCGCTCCTCACCCCAATGCTTCATATCGTGCTCGTCGCTGTATCGTATAGTAATTGATGCTCGTAGACTCTTGGAATCAGTGTGAACTTTAAACCGCGGAATGTATCAAGGCACCCTTCCTTCCAAACACAAACCACACCATCCCGATCAGGAGACCGATACATCCGATAATCCAGGAAGACTTGCTGAGAAATGCAATGAGCCCGAGGCAGCTCAATGCTCCAAGCGCCGGGATCCATGAGGGATACCGGCGATATTCCACAGGCAGTTTCAGTGCGGCGATATTGGCGATAAAGTAGAATATCAGCATGGCAAAGGTGCTTACTGCGACAACCAGCGTCAGGTCGGCAAGAATGAGCGCGGCGATCATGCAGGCACCGGTAATTTCGATAGCGTAATGAGGGGTCCTGAAACGGGGATGAATCCTGTCAAAAAGCGGGGGCAGGTCCTGGTTCCGGGCCATGGAGAATACAATCCGGGATATTCCCATGATGGTGGTCAACAACACGCTTGCGGTAGCAATCATCGCTCCGACTGAGATTACCAGGACAGCCCCGGAATTTCCGGTGCTCCTGATAGCATCCGCGAGGGGAGAGCCGGATTGTGCGAGGGCAGGAGCCCCGGCAAGCCCGATGGCGACAACGCTCACGAGAAGGTAGAGAATGGTTGAGATCCCGAGTGCGAGATAAATGGAGCGGGGTATGGTGTATTCCGGTTTTTTTACTTCTTCTGCCATGATGGTGACCCTGGCAAATCCGGTATAGGCAAAAAAGATGAGGGCTGCGCCGCTGAGGATCCCGATCGGTCCTCCAGGTGAGAAGGGTAGAAAGTTTCCCGGCCTGAAATAGCCAAGCCCGAATGCCACGAAGAACAACAGGATCAGGACTTTGAGGGTAACGAGCGTGTTGTTGAAGAGGACTGACCCCCTCAGTCCGAGGTAGTTGATCGCAAGGAACAGGAGACAGATTACCAAGGCAATCAGTTTTACCGGAACGGCCGGGAAGATCGTGACAAAATAATGGGCAAATCCGAGCGAGACGGCTGCACCGACAAAGATATTCGAGAAGATCCAGATCCATCCGGCAATAAATCCTGCGAAAGGGGAGATGAGTTTTTGTGCGTAGGCGTAGGTCCCCCCCTCCTCGGGGAGGTAGACACTCAGTTCTGACACACTCATTGCTGAGAAGATAGCGATGAAGCCGGCAATGAGGATGGAAACAATCATTGCAGGCCCTGCGACACCGGCCACGATACCGGTCACGATGAAAATACCGGAGCCGATGATCGCCCCGATGCCGAGGGCTGTTGCACCAAAGAGACCAATTTCACGTTTCAAACCGGGAGGTTTGAGCCCGGGATCTGACATCACATACCTATTTTCTGCTTACTATAAATGATCGAGCTTGAGATGATCCCCTACTACCGAACACCAGCGGCATGGTGATCAATCCCGGGCGACGGCTCATCAGGAAAGAGGTCTCGAGGTCGGAGAAGAATTGTCGGTTACCCTGTCGGCTTAAATAATATTTGTACCCTATCA
>JAJRBU010000073.1 GCA_028679315.1 Methanoregulaceae archaeon | reverse complement strand
CAGAGGTCTGCCGGGTGATCGCACAAGACAGAGATCTCGCGTACCGCTACACGATGAAGGCAAATACGGTGGCGATCGTAACCGATGGCTCCGCAGTCCTCGGGCTCGGTAACATCGGGGGGTATGCTGCGATACCGGTCATGGAGGGAAAAGCGCTTCTCTTCAAGAAATTTGCCGGGATCGATGCATTTCCCATCTGTTTCGAGAGTTACCACACCGATTTCATCGATGAGGTGAAAAATATCGCCCCTGTCTTTGGGGGAATCAACCTCGAGGATATTGCCGCCCCCAAATGTTTCGAGGTGGAAGAAGCCCTCCAGGAGATCGGCATCCCGGTCATGCATGATGACCAGCATGGGACTGCTATCACTGTGCTTGCAGCACTCCTCAACTCCTGCCTGGTACTCGGGAAGGAATTTGAAGACCTGAATATCGTGGTCAGCGGGGCTGGGGCTGCCGGTTACGCTATCGTCCGCCTCCTCCGGTGCATCGGGTACAGCCCGGACGTCTGCCAGAGGGTCCGTGATATCATTGTCTGTGATACCCAGGGGATCATCCACAGGAACCGGAAAGGGCTCTATGCAAACAAGTACAAGTTCATCATCGCTGACGAGACCAACCATGCGGGAAGGACGGGAGGGCTTGCAGAAGCCCTGGAGGGTGCGGATGTCTTCATCGGCGTGTCAGCTCCCGGCCTTGTGAAGGGGGATATGATCCGGTCGATGAACGATGACCCGATCGTCTTTGCCATGGCAAACCCTGTCCCTGAGATCATGCCCGATATGGCAAAGGCTGCGGGTGCCGCGATTGTGGGCACCGGCCGATCCGATTATCCCAACCAGATCAATAATGCCCTCGCGTTCCCTGGCGTGTTTCGCGGGGCACTTGACACTCACGCCAGGAAGATCAACGACGAGATGAAGGTGGCAGCTGCCCACGCTCTTGCAGGGTATGTGAAGAGACCCGCACGGGAGCATATCATGCCCCCGGTCCTCGACAGAAGCGTGGTGAAGGTGGTTGCCACCGCGGTAAGCAACGCTGCCCGGGAGTCAGGGGTGGCACGGGATATCGGATAAGAACGGTATCTATCTTTTCTTCAACGGCCAACAGGGAAGGTATGCCTGTTGTGACCATCACGATAGCGAAAGGAAGAAGTAACGATCAGAAAAAGCAGCTGACAGAGCAGATTGCAGCCACCGTGAAGGAGGTGCTCGGGGTTCCGATGGAGCGTGTCATCATCCTCATCCACGAACTCGAGCGGGAGAACATATCGATTGCCGGCACCCTTCTATCAGAACAGACGTAAGGAACATGTTGTTCACTGGAATGGGTGATGCTGGATATTCACCAGCAATGATTACCATCTGTTGGGGAAGTCCCCAGCCCTAGCGGAAGTACCGCCGCTCAGCTGAATCTGATTACGGTCAGGAACTCTCCCTCAACCATTTCTTCCATGAATAGTTCTGGAGAAAAGCCGGCCTCTTTGATAAGTGTGCATACCTCGGGAATACCAGTAAGGGACGAGACGAGAAGGAGCACCCGCCCACAGGGTGCAAGCAACCTCCTGACTACGGTCAGGAACCTTGTAATGACCGCACGACCGTCCGGGCCGCCATCAAGGGCACACTCAAGCCAGTCATCCAGTCGTTCTTCCGGCGTTGTCGGGAGATAGGGCGGGTTGAAGAGGATCAGGTCAAACCTGCCGCAGATACCTCCCCCGAAATCAGTCCTCACCACCTCAATGCCAAGTTGTCGGGCGGCTCGAACTGCATGAGGGTTGATATCCGTGGCCAGCACGCCGGCCCGTTCTGAAAGGCTATGCGAAATGATACCGCTGCCGCACCCAACCTCGAGCACCCGGTCGCCATCATGGCATTCCTTCGTGGCAGCCCTGAGGAGGAGCCATGTATCCTCTGCCGGGGCATAGACCTCCGGCTGTGTCATTCTGCCGCCATGTTCGCGATGGTTGCAAAATCCTCGAGATAGAGCGTCTCTGGGCGGGAGGTGAGGATCTCTTCGGGAAGGGCGGCAAGTATCTTCTCTGCAAGGGCAGGATCGAGGATCCCTGTGGAACTCCGCAGGCAGTTTTTCACCGTCTTTCTCCGGTGCGAAAAGAGTGCCCGGACCACATCGGCATAGATCACTCTGTCCCTGATGGGGAAGAGAGGGCCGCGGAGCTTCATCCTCACCACCGTTGACCTGACCTGGGGCCTCGGGGAGAATGCCTGCGGGGGGAGGTCGAAGCACCGCTCGACACAGCAGTAGGTCTGGACCATGATCGAGAGCCTCCCGCAATCCGGAGTCCCGGCTGGTGCCACCATCCGGCGGGCAAACTCCTCCTGGTACATCAGCACCGCCTCTTCAAATCCTGCTGCAAGGAGCCGGAACGTGATCTTGGACGATGCAGAATAGGGAAGGTTCGAGACCACCACGTCAAACGGCGGGAGGTCGCAGCGGACGGCGTCTCCGCAGATGACCGTGAGCATCCCTTTCCCGATCGCATCATCAAAAAAAAGGGTCAGTTCGTCCACGAGATCGGGATCGATCTCGACGGCGTTGACCTTCGCACCCCGGGAGAGGAGCTCCCCCGTCAGGATGCCCTCGCCAGGACCTATCTCGAGGACAACACGGTCGCGAAGATCAACCAGATCGGCGATTCGGCGGACCGCTTTTGTATCGGTCAGGAAGTGCTGATCCTTTGGAGCTCTCATTTCGAGGTGAAGACGTGATACTTGACATCCGGATCCTGGAGTTCCTCAAGGATCCGGTTCACCACCATTTTTTCGGGATGGGGAATCGACTTGATCCGCTGGCTGATGTCGGCAAAGCTCTCGAACGGTTTCTTTTCACGTTCAGCGAGGATCTCCCACATCAACTTCTTCCCTATCCCTGGCAGGAGGTGTAGCATATGCAGTTTTGGTGTTATCGATATGGACTTGTTGAAGAACTGGACAAATTCAGGCTCCTTCTCTTTCACCAGCTGCTCGATTACGAAAGGAAGTTCGACCCTTGCGGTCTGGGTCAGCTCCTCATAACCGATCCGCCGTTTTACCCGTTCTATCTTCTCCCGCTCACCCTCCCCGATATACACCCGCTCATGGATCTGGATGTTGAGCGTTTTTGGCACAAGTTCAAGGAGTTTGAACTGGGAGATCCCTGCAGCCTGCACGAGTGCCTCACGCTTGAAGACCGGCCTGGGATCATCGGGGTGCCCCCTCTGGAGGACATCAAGAACTATCGCGGTAATCTCTTTTTTATCCGTCTTCATAAAAATGACCTCAGAGATAGTTCTTCACGATACTGACAATTGCATCGAGCTCTTCGCCAGTGAGGGAGAATTTTTCCTTTGCATAGATCGCCCGGAGTTCGTCCCTGTTCCGTGGTGCGAGATTGGCGATACGGTATGCAACATCGGGTTTCATCTTCTCGAGCGTGAGAAGTTCCTTGACGAGTTCCCGGGCCTTTCCTGCCGGCATCCTGGAGGTCTGGTTGGCATGCTCGATACTTTTGCGAAGCTCATACGACATCTCTTTCTGTGATGCGATCCGCTCGGCCTCAACATTGGCGAGAACCTCCCGCACCTCCGAGAGAGTAACCCTCTCTTCGCTAAGAACAGCCTTTACCTTCATGCCAGTCACCTGATTCCACAGATTTACCTTTGTGCTTTTAGATGTTGCGGTCTGGCAATCACAATCTTATCCTTGTCGCCATCCCGGATTGCGAGAAGCCAGGCACGCCCGCGCTGGCCGACCACTGTTCCCGTCTTTCCATGGAACCTGCGGTGCGGCATTCCCTTCTGGATGCTCGGCTCGCAGACAATGTGTACCTTCTGACCGGGCTCGAATTTCTGGATGAGCGAGGTTACCGGCAAGATACCGCGCCGTCTGATCTCTTTTCTGAACTTGTACCGTGTCTTTTTCCTTGGTCCGTTATGATGTGCCATGATTTCTCACTCCTCCCTGGTGCGTTCTACCTGCATCACATCGAGCCTCGAGACCTTTGCAGGCCTTCCGAGAATCTCGGTAAGACTTGGCCGGGTCCGTCCGTTGTCACCTGAGATAAGTTCCTTGATATAGAGACCGGCTTCACCAGTCACTTCAAGAACATACCCGCCCTCTTCCTCTCCGAGGTATGTTATCTCCGTAGCGTGCCGTTCACGTATCTTATCAGCCCTGCGATGAGCAACCCTCTGCGGGGTGCGCTGATATATTGTGACCCCTTGCAGGGCTTTTAGGGCTGATTGGAGTTCATATAAGGACAACGGGCCTTCTATCTCGACCAGGATCCTGTATTTTTTATACCCTTTGTCCGATTTAATGGTTTCCACCTCTCCGCGCCGTGTCCACCGCTCAAGTGAGACCTCGACCCTGCCTGAAGCGGAACGATTGATCGCCTCCTCAAGCCCCTTCAGATCCACACTCCGGCGTGAAGGCCCGACGATCTCCATCACAAAAGGCCGGCCGGAGCCGATCATCCGGGCATCAATATCTTCACGCCCGGCGCCATGAAGCACGGCACCTTTTGCAGAAAACAATTCGATCGCAGGCCGCCCGATCAGCTCCTCGACAGAATCCTGGTACATCTTCCCGGTGAAATGACACCGTTCGCAACCGGCTCCCCGGCATACCCTGCAGTCCCAGTGGGTCTGCGGGATTCCCCGCTCCAGTTTCCGGTACCTTCCATAAAAAAAGACCGGATTCACCTGTATCTCAACCCTTCCCGTTGCGAGGCTGAGGATAGCCAGTACATCAGGATGGGTGAGATCGGCCTCTTTCCCGGTCAGCAGGGAAACCGCCTTTCCTACCTCGCGGTTCATCTCGGACTTGAGGGGCTCGGGTGAAGGGAGGGAGAGATCGCTCCAGACCATCTCCTCGCTCTCGGCCATCAGGGGGGGTACCCGTGTCCCGATCAGAAACGTCTGGTATTCGATGTCCACTAAGGCTGTCAAAACTTTCCGTGCCCACTCATCGGTGGTAAGGAATACATCCTGGCAGATCCAGCAGGTCGCCTCTTGCGGATGGAAGGGCTCATTCAGGGAAAGTGCATGACTTACCCGCAGGGCATACCCCCTCTGGTCGTTCGAAAGGCCAAAGGAGCGCTTCCCGACCATCCTTCCGAGGCAGTGGTCACAGATCTCACCGTATGCAAGAATGGCACCAGTCATGGCTATGAGATCCATCAGAGAGCCCTCCTGTCCAGCTCGTTCAGGAGCACGGTGATGGTATGATCGGCATGAAGGGATCGCGGGCCGACCGAGTATGCCGGGAGTTTTCCGGCCTGCAGAGCCTCCTCTTCCGTCACGTTCATATGGTCACTCAGCAGGTAGTTTTCCGGGAGGGCAGGTGCGGTCCGCACATCCGTTCCGGATTCGTCAAGGAAAGCAAACGGGAATTCTGCCAGCAGCTCTGGCAGTCCACCCCTTCGAACATACACTCCCGGAGTTGATTCACGGAACCCGTCATCGGACGGAAGAGCCAGCGCTTTTTTAATTAGCGATCCGGCACTCCGCTCGTCAGGACTGAGGTACCGCACGCGTTCCCCGGAGAAAAGGATCGTCCTTGGCGGATCCGGCGGGCCAAGGAGGACAAGATAGATTTCCACGTCACGTCTCATGCCGTGCGAAAGGAAGAGTGAGGTGTTGACACACCG
>JAJRBU010000040.1 GCA_028679315.1 Methanoregulaceae archaeon | reverse complement strand
TGTTTCTCCGGCCACAAGATGCTCGGTCCGACCGGCACCGGGGTGCTCTGGATGAAGGAACCGGTCCTTGAACCCTCCACGCTCGGAGGGGGAATGGTCGAGTCCGTCTCTGCTGACGGATACATTCCAGCAGAGGGATACGAACAATACGAGGCGGGGACCCCAAACATCTCCGGTGGTATTGGCCTTGGTGTCGCGGCAGAATACCTCGTGGCGAAGAGGATGGACCTCATCCACCGGCATGAAGCTGCCCTTGCCACCCGGCTGATTGAAGGGCTGAAAGGAATCGAGAAGGTCCGGGTATATGCACCCCAGAGGCCCGAAGACAGGATCGGGGTTGTCTCATTTTCCATTGAAGGGATGCACCCCCACGAGGTTGCCCAGCAGCTGGACGACCAGGCCGATATCCTCGTCCGATCCGGATTCCACTGCTGCCAGCCTCTCCTGGAATCACTCGGCCTCCCTGATGGAACGGTCAGGGCAAGCGTCGCCCTGTATACCACCGAACAGGAGATCGATCTCCTTCTTGCTGCGGTACGGGGGTTATGCCGGGGGATCTGAAACAGCGAAAAAGCTCCAGACCAGCTCCTCGACACAATCCCCCTTCAGGATTCAGCAACAGTTCCATGGATCCCTGGCTGAAAAATGAGCCTAAACGAGGATAAAAGAGAATAGCTGACCCGCTTATTGATCTTTTCATCAGCATTCTGTTCCTTGCTTTACAGATCAGTTCACGAATGAGGAACACCAAGCCCTTCTACCCGTTCTCCGTGAGTATAGATCCTCATCCTGGAGCCCCTCGCAAACCCAATGATACAGATGCCTCCCTGTGAGGCAATATCGACTGCGAGCGTAGTCGTGGCTCCCCGGGAGATGATGACCGGGATAGTGGCAACGAGACACTTCCGGACCATCTCTGAAGAGATTCTTCCGGAGGTGATAACAAGGGTCCCTGAAAAATCGATCCCAGTGCGCAGGCCATACCCGATCACCCGGTCAAGGGCGTTGTGCCTCCCGATATCCTCGGACCGGGTGATCAGCCCTTCGGGGGTGGCGAGCCCGACCAGGTGGATTCCACCCGTCCGGACATGGAGATCCGACGTCAGGACCTCATCGGTGAGGGGATGGATACGGTCGAGCGGTATCCTGAATCCTGACCGGATTTTTGGCAGCTTCTCCGGATCGATGTACGACGTGCTCCCGCCACACCCCGAGAGGATCGTCTTCTTCTGGCCGGTGACACGGAAGAGATTCTTCGTGATGACACTGATCCGGTTCTGATCGATCCGGATCGATTCGATCTCTTCGGCTGCGTCGATGATCTGCTCGGTAAAGAGAAACCCCGTGACAAAGTCCTCGAAACCGGCCGGGCTCATCATCGCAGTCATAGCATGCCGCCCGTTGATGAACAGGGCGACGGGTAACTCCTCAATCACATCATGGCTGGTCTGTTCGCGGACCTCTCCGTCAACCCTGATACAGGGCAGGGCTCTCCACATCGATCTCTCTTCGGTCTTCATAGGTAATAAGCAGGAAGGATGCGTGGCTCCCGGGATAGGGTCACTGGCGCGGGGATGCAGCATGTCATTACCTGCCCCTCATCCCAAACGGATAGACTCAGATACTGTTGCAATCACCATCTGCGAGTCCCGGGCCATGTGTTTTTTTACCCGCCAGATTTTACAATAGGGTAGGAAGTATGGCAGAAAAGGGTGATGTGAGGGAGCAGATCCTCGCACTCAAGAAAGAACGGGATGCTGTCATCCTGGCCCACAATTACCAGATTGATGAAGTCCAGGATATCGCAGATATCGTCGGGGATTCCCTCGAGCTTGCACGGGCCGCAGCCTCGCTTGACGCCACCGTCATCGTCTTCTGTGGCGTGGATTTCATGGCAGAGACCGCGGCAATCCTCTCCCCGGAAAAGACCGTGCTCCTCCCTGCCGCCAATGCATGCTGCCCGATGGCAGACATGGTGACTGCCGGGGAGCTTGAAGTCCTTCGAGGGCAGTATCCCCATGCTGCGGTAGTCGCCTACGTCAACACGTCTGCGGAAGTCAAGGCAGCGAGCGATATCTGCTGCACCTCGGCGAACGCGGTGAAGATCGTGGAGTCCCTCTCCGAATCGCAGGTGATCATGGTACCAGACCGGAACCTTGCACGGTATGTTGCCCGTTTTACGACAAAAGAGATCCTTCCGTGGGATGGGTATTGTCTTGTCCATGAACGGTTCACCCCCAAGGATATCCAGAGAGCACGGGCCCGCCATCCTGGTGCCGAAGTACTCGTCCACCCTGAATGCCGGCCGGAAGTGATCGATGCAGCCGATCATGTCTTTTCCACGTCAGGGATGATCCGCCATGCCTGTGCAAGCCCGGCAGAGGAGTTCATTATCGGCACCGAGATCGGTATCCTCCACCAGTTTTCCTTACAGTGCCCGGAGAAACACTGTTATCCTCTCTCATCCCGCGCAGTCTGTGTCAATATGAAGAAGACGAATCTGACCAAGGTCGCTACCGCACTGGACAAGATGGCACCCCAGGTCCGGGTTCCGGAGGAGATCGCTGCTCCTGCCCGTAAGGCTATCGAGCGGATGCTTGCCGTCAGGTAGGCTGATTCCTTTTACCGGACGCGGGCCTGGTCCCGCCGGGTTTTAGCGTTCCTGATGACCGCTTTCATATACCGTGCTGCGGATGTGATATCCTCCTGCCCAACAACAGCGGAGATCACGGCAACCCCCTCGGCACCGGCTGCAATGACCTCCGGCACATTACGGGCAGTGATGCCACCTATTGCAACCACGGGTATTGTGACCGATGAACAGATCGTGTGTAGTACCCCAAGACCATGGCCGGGCCCGGCATCGTTCTTCGAAGTGGTCGGGAACGTAGGGCTGAGGGCAAGGTAGCCGGCCCCGGATGATTCGGCAGCGACTGCCGCCTCGACGCAGCCGACCGAGGCCCCGATGATGAACCCTGGCGGGGCGATCCGTTTTGCATCCCTGACCGGGAGGTCATCCTGGCCGAGGTGTACCCCGTCTGCCCCCGAGGCAATGGCAACATCGATCCGGTCGTTGACGATGAAGAATACCCCCGCCTCCTTCGTTATCTCCCGAATCTCACATGCGGAGGCAAGCAGCTCACGAGAAGAGAGGTCTTTACCACGGAGCTGGACCGCATCAGCTCCCCCCCTCACCACCCTGCGGGCAATCTCGGCATGCGGCACCCCGCGGGCTATCTCCTGATCGGTGATCACGTAGAGATCATACGCCATCCGGCACCCTCACCTTTACCCCGGCTGCCAGGTCGTCCGGTGCGAGAGCATACATCGCATCGAACAGGGCAGTCCGGAACGAGTACGGCCCGGAACTGCATCCTATGGCCCGCTCGCCGGCAAGCCCGAATGCTGCAAGGGCTGCAACGGAAGCTGCGGTCATATCATCAGAGACCGCGGCAAACGCACCGGTGACCGATGCCGCCATGCATCCGGTTCCAGAGAGGTTCCCCATCATCGGAGTGCCGTTCGCAACAATGAAGGTTCGGCGTTCATCAGCAATGATATCAACCTCGCCCGTCATCGCGACAACCGCCCCGGTCGCCCTGGCACATTCCCTGACGACCTCGATCGGATCCCCGCACACGCCCCCCGAATCTACTCCCCTGACCGTACCACCGAGACCCGAGATCACCCCTATCTCCCCAGCATTTCCCTTGAGGATGGCAACATCCACCATGTCCAGGATTCGGAGGACGGTGTCAGTCCGCATCCGCGTTGCCCCGACACCGACGGGGTCCAGGATCACCGGGATCCCGAGATCGTTTGCCCTGGAACCGGCAAGGAGCATGGCATCGACCTGGGCAGCAGTGAGGGTGCCGATATTCAGGACAAGGGCTCCAGCCAGGGCAGCCATCTCGGCTGCCTCTTCGGGAGCCTCAGCCATGACCGGGGCAGCACCGGCACAGAGGGTGATATTTGCGCAGTCATTGATGGTGACACGGTTGGTGATGTGGTGCACCAGCGGTCGTTTCTGCCGCACGAGGGAGTACAGGGCTCCACACCGAGCACTGTCCATCAGCAGCCCTCCCGATGGTGAACATCCGTTCCGGCAAGTACTTCATCCATGCTCCCGCTCCGGTATCCCTCAAGATCGACAGTAACGTAGGAGAAGCCAGCATTTTTTATGAGCGGCACGATCCGTTCCCTCGCTGCAACAAGCAGGGGAATATCCTCTCCCGGGACTTCTATCCGTGCAATCCCGCCATGGTTCCGTACCCGTGTTCCGGTAAATCCCTCGTTCCCGAGAATGATCTCTGCCTTTTCCACCACGCGGAGGTTCTCCGGGGTGATCGCCTCTCCGTAAGGTATCCGGGAAGCAAGGCATGCTGCTGACGGCTTGTCCCAGAACGGGAGGTCGCGGTCACGTGCGAGGCTCCGGATATCGTCCTTGGTGATCCCTGCCTCGAGAAACGGGTGGATGATCCCTGCTTCCGTGGCCGCGCGGGTGCCGGGGCGATGCGCAGACCGATCGGATTCATTGACGCCGTCAGCAATGCGGGCCATCCCATGCTCGTCCGCCCATGTCCGAAGGAGTTCCGACCATGATCTCTTGCAGTGATAGCAGCGGTCAGGACGATTGCGGGATACCATATCCCCGGGGAACGGGACCCTGATGATCTCCAGCGGTATGTTGAGGAACTCCGCCATCTTTTCTGCCTCATGGACAGCAGCCCGCGGCGCGAGCGGGCTGTCGATATATACTGCATGCACCTTCTCACCAAGGATCTCCTTTGCCAGTACCGCAAGGAGGCCGCTGTCTACCCCTCCGGAAAAGGAGACCAACAGTTCCTTGCACCTGGAGATACGCCTCCTGAAACATTCCATCCGTTCATCGAGTGTGGTATCAGTCATCCTCTATGGGATCAGCTGCGGGCCAGTCTGAATATGACAAGTATCATCAGGCAGCAGCGATCGAACTCCTGTCGCTTCTCTAATTAACCTATGGTTCGGGATACAAGATTATCCACTTTCCCATCCTTGATAATAATGGATGTCTGCAGGAGGTGATGGTTCATTTTTTATGCCATCAGGGAAAACTCCGGAGTATATCCGGCAGATGAACATGAGCGAGAGAACGGATGCTGCAGGTGTGTTCCGGGCCGTGTGGAATGCCTGCGGTAAGGGAACACCGCTGAACCAGAGAGGAGATACCCCTGCTCTCCGGCCGTGAGCGCGAACGCTACTCCCGTCAGATACTGCTCTTTGGGGAGGAGGGCCAGGAGCAGCTCAGGGAGGCCACGATATTCATAGCAGGGGCAGGAGGCCTGGGATCGCCGGTATCGATGTACCTTGCTCTCCTCGGAGTAGGAACCCTCATCATCGCAGATAATGATCGTGTGGAGCTGACGAACCTGAACCGTCAGATCCTCTACCGCGAACAGGATATCGGCAGACGGAAAGCAGCGGTTGCAAAAGAACAATTGCAGGAGCTCAACCCCGATATCACGGTGCAAGCACTCGATGCAACAATTGATGCCGCTTCGGTCTTTTCCATGACAGAGAACGCCGATGGAATCGTCGATGCCCTGGATGATTATCAGATACGCTATCTCCTGAACAGGGTTGCACTGGAGAATCAGATCCCCCTCTTTCATGGGGGAATCAGCGGCTTTTTCGGCCAGGCGACCACGATCCTCCCTGGAAAAACTCCCTGTCTCAAATGTATCGTTCCCCATCCCCCACCCAGGGAGGTCTTTCCCGTTGTCGGGGTGACAGCAGGGTTCATCGGCATGATACAGGCAACCGAGGTCTGCAAGTACCTCCTGTGCCGGGGTGATCTGCTCGCAGGCCGCCTCCTTCTCTGGGACGGGATGCAGGGGCGGATCGAGGAGATCCCGGTAGAGAACGATCCATTCTGCGAAGCCTGCGCAGGCAATGCTACAAGGAATTGGTGAGGATCATGAAGGTTACCATACGTTTTTTTGCCAGGTTCGGGGAACTCCTTGGAAATACCCTGAATGTAGATGCCAGGGAAGGCATGTCGGTTGCAGACCTCGTAAAGGAGGCGGCATCCGGGAATAAGGCAGGCTACGATACGATCTTTGATGAAAACGGTTCATTCAGGGATTTTGTGATCGTGATGCGGAATAAAAAAAGGATCCGGTCACAGGATGCAGGCTCAATCCTGGTCAGCGAGGGCGACGAGATTGCAGTGTTCCCCCCTGTAGCGGGCGGATAACCTCTCCCCTTTCATCCTCACCATTTTCTCCTGGCTTTCCGGCCCGTTTCCTGAAGTTCCACCGGGCAGTCCCTGCTCCGCACCGGCATTCAGGGGAGGGTAGATCATGGCCCGGAGCCGTTCTCCAGCGAATTCCTGAACCGGATCAGGTTCTCGCAGAACTCGCCCAGGTACTCATCCATCGAGAGACTCCCTTCCTGGAAAGAACAGTCCTCTTCTTCAATGATCTTGTTGATCCGATCGCGGCTTGGAAGGATGAGATCGATAGACACCTTGGCCTGCTCTGATCCCCGGATGAGCGCTTCACGGAAGAGCCCGAGGCAGTACCCGATCCGGTACCGGTATGCATCCCGTGTCTTCTCCAGGTAACCCGCTACCCGTCCGGTCTCAATACGCAGGAAATCCTGCCGTATCATCTCATCCGTGCATTTCCCGAGCATGTATTGGTAATGGGCATACGGATACATCTCCTCGAGCTCAGCCGGGACGATCCCGCAGGTCCCGAATACGATAATATGATACTGGGAGGGGGTGAGGACCTGGGAGATGATCATCCGGATCAGCTGGTGGCTCGGGCTCGTACTGTAGGGCTTCCTGACCGCACAGGGTATGAAGATGCCGATCTCGCGGGGTTCCACCTCATACTCGTCGATAATATAGCGATACGATTGCTCAAACTCCGGCAGGTAGAAGGGCGGACCTGTCAGGAATGGTTGTTTGCCTTGCCCGGGGTCTCCCTTCTCCTGCCTGCCCATCTGGTTCCCACATCAGATCGTCGCGATAAGTAAAAGAATCACCTGCCCTGTCAGGAAGCAGTCCGGAACTGACCTGCTTTAAGGTGAATGAATGCAAGGTCGACAATGGCAGGGTATCACGTTACGTGGTATTTGGGGGACCGGACCTTTCAGATCAACTGATAGTTCCCGTTTTAAAGCCGGGGATGTGAGCGAGATAGTCCAGAACGGGAAGATCAGTGCGGGGAAGCACGCGTTCCCGTTCCTCATGCCCGTCAACCTGCTCGGGGCGACGGTAAACGGGAAACCGAATTTTATGGCGCTCAAGTGGGTGAGCCGTGTGAATGCCGACCCCTCCGATGACAGGCTGCGGCTTCAGGAAGCCACGATCGATCCCCTCCTGCTCTCGATGCCGGACAACCGGTACTGGACCCTCGGGGAGCATGCAGCGGATGCGTGGAGCATCGGGAAGTCACTGAAGAAATAACCGTGCAGCAATGAAGGGTCAGGAATAATGCTCCTTTCCGGAAGCGCTGGTGACCCTGGTCTATCCAAGGTCCCCATACCGGGTCTCGTAGCCGCCTGCAATGACCGCTGCTCCGAGAAGCGGGGCATCTCCCCTGAGATCTGACAGGACGATCTCGGGAAGGGGGAGGAACCGGTCAACGAATCCGATCAATGACGGGAGGAGGAGATCGGCATTGGATCTGATGACGGCACCATCAAGGATGATGATCGCAGGGTCATAGGCCACGATAACATCCGAGATGCCCCTGGCGCTGATCCGGGCAACGTCCCTGACAAAACGCAGCACGTCATCGTCCCCCTGCCGGGCCGATGCAAAGATCTCTTCTGCCGTGTCAGGCCCCCAGTGCGGCTTTGCATGGTACCTGCACCATTCCGCAAAGAACCAGGGAAGATAGTGACCAGAGGTATACCCTTCCCAGTGCCCGGTATGGCCGCAGCTGCAGGAAAGATCATAGGTGCTGTCGACATGGAAATGGCCGATCTCAGCCGCATTTCCCTTCCTTCCGAGGAGGAGCGTTCCTCCCGAGACAACCCCACCCCCGATACCGGTCGAGATTGTCACGTAGACTACATCCTGTTTCCCCTGGCCCTTCCCGTAATACATCTCTCCAAGCACCCCGGCATGACAGTCATTGATCATCCGTACCGGGCAGTGAAATATCCCGGAAAGAAGCGTGGTGAGCGGGATATCCCTGCAGGCCATGTTGGGAGGGTTTACGAGCATGCCCCTGGTGATATCGACAGGGCCTGCAACCGAGAGGCCTATCCCAGAGAGGGGCTCATCAGTCCTGCCAGCCGTGATATCCTCGATCAGTCCCGAAAGAAACCCTATAAACCGCGATGGATCACTCTCCTTTGCAGGGGTCGGTGCCTCCCTCCGCCTCCCGATATTCCCGTCCTCACCGATGATTGCTACCCGCGTGTGGGTAGCCCCCAGGTCAACTGCCACTGCATGCCCCATGATGTTCCGATGTTTGCCCGGCCGAAGCATAAGGTTCGCGGCCCATCCACAAAGGGTATGAAGGGGCGGGTGTCAGAGCTGATGTACAGATGGAACTGAGGGGTTGGGTGGAACTGGAGGGGAGGATATGCCCTCCTTCTGAACTGTTGACTTTGCTGATGACCAATCCCCTGTCTGCTGCCCGGTTTGGCGGTGAATTTCTCCTCTCCTGGGACGGATGCATTGCCCGCGACCATTTCGGGATTATTCCAAGCCCGGTTCCTGCAGGGACTATCACCTGTAATGGAAAGGTGATCGGAACGGTATCCCCCGACCCCCCGGCATTGTCCCTTGAGGATGCTATTACCACGGCAGTGAGCCTCCGGAGCACCGAGGGGATCTGTGCCCTTTCAGGGGGCGTGGATTCGTCCCTCGTCGCATTCCTTGCGCAACGCCCCTGCATCGCCATCGGATTTGCCGGATCGCATGATCTGGCACGGGCACAGGTGGCAGCGGAAGCGATGAACC
>JAJRBU010000275.1 GCA_028679315.1 Methanoregulaceae archaeon | reverse complement strand
TCCGTCGTGATCCTCCAGGAGACCGATCTCGAACGCATCCTTTCGATATTCTGCGATGCAGGGGTGCTGTTTGCCGTGGTAGAAGGATTCAAGGAGAGACCCTATCCGAAAATCGTGATCGGGAACATCCCGGGGGCTACCAATGTCATCCTTACGGATCCTTCGGTTGAAGAGGTACTGGCCCACCTCGATGAATTCGCGGACCTGATCACGCGGGAAGGTTTTTCCAAGGAGATCGAACGTGACGCTGATCCCCTGAAGGTGATCTCCGTCTCGGCCATGACGCTCCAAAAGCCCATGACAAAAGAACAGATCAACGGCCTCCTGGATAGGATAAACGCCAGGATCAGGGATCCTGGCGACGTGTCCGTCCGGTTCGCTTCCACGGGGAGCACCAGCACCCGGAATACCCTCCTGATCGGGATCTCTGCCCGTGATCAAAGGACCGCGATGGAAGTATCAACGATGATACACAACCTCATCCTCACGACATATACGGAGTAATCGATGACGGAAAAACGACTTTTTGGCACCAACGGCGTCAGGGGTATCGCCGGGGCTGACATGACCCCTGCCCTGACCCTCTCTATCGGTCTTGCACTCGGGTCGATGCGGACCGGACATATCGCGGTAGGGCGGGATACCAGGACATCCGGGCCTGCACTGGCAAGTGCGGTCAAGGCGGGGCTCCTTGCGACAGGGTGTGACGTTACCGACTGTGGGATACTCCCCACCCCGGCATTGCAGTACCTGGTAAAGGAACATTTCGATGCCGGTGCCATGATCACCGCATCCCATAATCCCCCTGAATATAACGGCGTGAAGGTGATCGAGCCGGACGGGACCGAGATGGGAGACGAGGAGACCATCAGACTCGAGGCAAAGATCCTTGATGAGAAAGTCCCCCTCGTCACCTGGAACGCCACCGGCCGCGAATATCAGGCAACCCACCTCGTCCGCGAATACACGGATGCTGTCGTGGAGCAGTTTCCCGCAGGAATTGGCGACGGGATCACCGTGGTGGTTGACCCCGGGTGCGGGGCTGCCTGTGCGACCACCCCCGAGATCCTCACCCGCCTTGGATGCAGGGTTGTCACCATCAACAGCCAGATGGACGGTACCTTCCCGGGCAGGCTCCCCGAACCCTCCCCCGAAGGACTCCGTCCGCTCGGTGAACTGGTCCGCTCAACAGGAGCCGCGCTCGGAATCGCCCATGACGGCGATGCCGACCGGGCGGTCTTTCTCGATGAGAACGGCACGTTCATCGAAGAGAACCAGGAGTTTGGCCTCATCGCCGGCCAGGTCTGCAGGGCCCGGAAAGGGACGGTCGTGATGCCCGTCTCCACCTCCCGCCTGGTCGAGACGATCGCTCACCAGAACGGCTGTGATGTACGGTACACCCCCGTAGGAAGCATTTACGTTGCCCGGGCGATGCGTGCCCTTGAAGCAGAGGGAACCCCCGTTGCCTTCGGTGGCGAAGGGAATGGCGGGCTCATCTACCCTGATCACCAGTACTGCCGTGACGGGGGAATGACCGCGGCAATGATGATCGCCATCCTTGCCAGGGAACACGGCACGGTCTCAGACCTTGTTGCTGCCCTCCCCATGTTCCACCTCATCAAGGAGAAGATCAGGGGAACGGATCCTTCTGCAATGATCACGACGCTCAGTGCCGCTTTTGCCGGTGAATCAATCGACAGGACCGATGGGATCCGGATCAACCGGGAAGAGAGCTGGGCACTGATCCGCCCTTCAGGGACCGAACCCCTGGTGAGGGTGATTGTGGAATCTCCCGACAAGAAGACCGCCCATGCATTCTTTGATGAGATCATGAAGAATATTGGGCAATCATCCAAAAAATAAGCCGGAACTCTCCCTCTTTTCCAATTCAGACGATTTTTCATCGGATTGAATCCTCCCCGGAAAGCACAGCCTTGCTCAGTGATAAACCATATGGTGCTATACGCTAAACCGGCGCCGTGAGGGAAAGACTAATACTCCTTTCGGGCAACAGTCTCACCAGGAGAGTGGCGTGGAGGACCAGGGAGAGGAGGTTCCCCCAATGGGAGAGCCTGCTTGTCAGGAGAACGTGATCAGGACCATCGAGATCCGGATTTCCGGGAAGGTCCAGCGGATTGGGATGCGGAACTGCATCAGGACCCTTGCCGGGAGACTCCATATCAGGGGAGAGGTCATGAACCTGCCAGACGGAACCGTGTTTGCCATCGCGACCGGTGATCCCATTGTCCTTGAAAAATTTGTTTCGATGATCTACAGCTGCCCGCGAGCTGTCATCCGGGATCTCGAGATCCGCGACCACAGCCTCGTTCTCTTTCCGGATTTCCAGGTGAAGAGGATCGAATAAGAGAGCCCTGTTTCAGGCCTTTACAATATAAAAGTCAGTCCCGTTCAGAAGTGCCTCACGGATCACCAGCACCTGCTCGTCCAGGATCTCCTGGCGGATGGAAGCATGGAACATCCTGGTGATCAGGGCAAGGAGGGTATCAGAGAGGAGGCATCGTCCCGGGCTGCACTCGTACTCAGACGGATCAATCCCCTGCCGGATCAGATCGAGAAGCGGGCGGTCGATCATTGCTGTCTTGAAAGGCTCGATGATGTCGTATACAAGACCCCCGCTCCCTTTGTGGAGGAAGCCGAGATCCGGTTCCAGGCCGGCCCCTATGGATGAGACACAGGCATTTCCATAGAGCATCCCGTATCCCACCGAGAGGCAGCTGTTGACCACGTCCGGGTAAGGCCGTGGTGTCCTCCGGCGGAACTTCAGATCGGGAGGGATCGTCCGGGCAACGATCTCATAGTACATATCGGTGACGAGCCGGTGGACCCTTCGTATCTCATCGACCCGGACCAGGTATTCCAGCTCGGAGAGGTTCTGGTGGATGATCGCCATCTCCCCTTCGTACAGGATCCGTTCGGTGCTCTCCTCCTGGAGCTTCTCGATCGCCTGAATCCGGTTGATAAGCGCTGCCCTCGTAATCTTCAATGCATAGGAATGGGAGGGGGCAGCCAGCTGAGCTTCCCGTAGTTTCTCATCTGCATGATCCCCATAGGGACGGAGTGTGCCGAGCGGTTCACCATCGGCCTCAAAAAAAGAGACGGACTTCCCTGATCGGAGCATGACATTCACGACCGAAGTATGGAGGAAATGCCCCCCCATCACCATGAGGTGATCGATCTGGTCCAGGGGAACCTGCTCAAGATGCCCGTTTCTTGTGATGACAAGCGATGCCTTTGTCGCTTTCAGGTGGGCACCAAACCCAGTCACAATATGCCATGGATACCGCACGGAGAACTCCCTTCCAAAAACCGGCCTGGACCCTTGCTCGCAGGAATGAATATGGGCAGACCCTCTACATCAATTCATCGTTTTCACGGCTTTTTCCCGATTTTCCGGGGAGCCACTCTTCTTTGCGAACATCAGGTTCCCCGTGCCGATCATCACCTGATAACGGGGATCTCCCTTCGGGACACGTGACACCATGACACGGCCTGACATAGTTTTTTGACCGAATGCAACCGATATATGCGTATTTGCTATCTGACCCGGACCCGGTCCGTGTACCGAAAAACCGGCTCCGGAATCCCGGATGAAAGGAGGCTGTGATGTTCTGGAACGAGAAAACAGAGACCCTGAAGAAGAGAGACCTTGAGACAATCCAGCTGAAGCGGCTGAAAAAGACCATCGCACAGGTCCAGAATGTCGACTTTTACCGGAAAAAATGCAAGGATGCGGGGATCATCCCCGGGAGTATAAAAACCCTTGAGGATATCCGTCGTATCCCCTTCACTAGAAAACAGGATCTCCGTGATGGGTATCCCTTCGGATTCTTTGCCGTGCCCCTTTCAAAAGTGATCCGTATCCATACCACGTCAGGGACGACCGGAAAACCGACTGTGGTCGGGTACACCAAAAAGGACCTCGATACCTGGGCCGAGCTGATCGCCCGGAACCTTACCATGGTCGGATTACAAGAAGGGGACATATTCCAGAACATGGTCAATTACGGGATGTTTACCGGCGGGCTGGGATTCCACTATGGTGCAGAGAAGATCGGCCTCACCGTGATTCCCAGTGCAACGGGCAATACAAAACGACAGATCGAGATGATCCAGGATTTCGGGGTGACCGCGATCCATTGTACGCCAAGTTATGCCATGCACCTTGCCGAGGTCGCAGAAGAGATGGCCACGGATCTCCCGACACTGAAGACCGGGCTCTTTGGGGCAGAACCATGGTCAGACTCCATGAGGAGGGAGCTTGAGAAGAAACTGGGGGTCACTGCCTACGATTCCTACGGTATCTCGGAACTCTTCGGGCCGGGTGTTGCCTTTGAATGCCAGGAGCGGAACGGGCTGCATATCTGGCACGACTGTTACCTCGTCGAGATCATCGATCCGGCAACCGGGGAGGTTGTCGGGGACGGAGAGCGGGGGGAGCTGGTCGTCACCCCCCTCGCAAAGGAGGCGATGCCGCTCCTGCGGTACCGGACCGGGGACATCACGATGAAACTCGAGGATGAATGTCTGTGCGGGAGATCCCAGAAGATCGGGAGGATTACCGGCCGGAGTGACGATATGCTGGTGATCAGGGGGATCAACGTATTCCCCTCTCAGATCGAGCATGTCCTCCTCAGAATTCCCGAAGTCGGGAATCAGTTTATGGTCTATGTCGATCGAATCAATCACCTTGATGAAATGACTATCGATGTCGAGATCAACCGATCCTTCTTCTCCGGCGAACTCCAGGATCTCGCCCGGATCCAGAAGAAGGTGGTAAAAGAGCTCCGCGATGCGCTCGAGATCCGCACAACCGTCAGGCTCGTCGAGCCAGGGACCCTCCCGAGGTTCGAAGGGAAGGCAAAGCGGGTCATTGACAGGAGAGGAGAATCATGATGTTCTGGGATCCGAGAGTAGAAGAGATGCCAAAGGAGGAACTGCAGAAGCTCCAGTATAAGCTCTTGAAGACACTGGTATACCGGCTCTACAGCTTCTCCCCCTTCTACCATGACAGGATGAAACAATCGGGCGTTCACCCCGATGATATCCAGATGCTTGGTGATATCAGGAAACTCCCGTTCATGTACAAACGGGATCTCCGTGACAATTACCCTGACAAGATCTTTGTCGCCGGACAGGACGACCTGGTCCGGTACCATGTCTCTTCAGGCACAACCGGGAAACCCACGGTCGTGGGATACACCAGAAATGACCTCGATCACTGGACCGCCTCCCTTGCCCGGGGCCTGGTCTCCTGCGGACTTGGGAGGGGCGACGTCCTCCAGGTCAGCTATGGATACGGCCTTTTTACCGGGGGCCTTGGCCTCCACTACGGGGCAGAACGGGTAGGGGCAACCGTGCTTCCGACCAGCGTGGGGAACACGGAACGCCAGATCGAGCTGATGCAGGACCTCCACACGACGGCCATTGCATGCACTCCCTCCTACCTTCTCCACATGGGGGAGGTGGCGGAGAAGATGGGGGTGAGTATCAGGGATGATACCGAACTTCGCATGGGTATCCTCGGTGCAGAACCCTGGTCTGATACCATGAAGGCACGGATCGAGGACTGGCTCGGGATAAAAGCCTACGATATCTATGGAACGAGCGAGCTCTCCGGGCCTATGTTCTGCGAATGTTCAGAGCAGAAAGGCTTCCATGTGTGGGGAGACCTCGCCTACATCGAGATCCTCGATCCGGAGACCGGTGAGTCCCTTGGCCCGGGCGAGAAAGGCGAACTGGTTGTCACGATGCTCCAGAAAGAGGCGCTCCCGATGATCCGCTACCGGATCGGTGACATCACCTCCTACGATGACGGGGTCTGCGCCTGCGGGCGGACCCACCCCCGCGTGATGCGGATCTCCGGCAGGGTGGATGACATGCTGATCATCAGGGGCATCAACGTCTTCCCCTCCCAGATAGAGTATGCCCTGATGGCTGTTCCCGAGGTAGGCCAGCACTTCCAGATCGTGGTGGACCGGAAAGGGGCGCTCGATGACATGCTGGTCCGGGTCGAGGTGAGCCGGGAATCGTTCTCAGACAAGATCACCGACCTGATGGCAATCCGGAAGAACGTCGAGCACAAACTCAGGAACACCCTGAATGTTGCCGTGAACGTGGAACTGGTCGAACCGGGATCGCTCCCCCGGTTCGAAGGGAAGGCAAAACGGGTGATTGACAGGAGGCAGTTATGACGGAAACAGATAGGTATGTGATCAAACAGATCTCGATATTTTCCGAGAACAGGCCTGGCCGGCTTGCAGCGATCGCAAAAGCCCTCACCGAGGAGAATATCAACATCCTTGCATTCTCCATCGCAGAGGCGGACGGTTTCGGTGTCGTCAGGGCACTCGTAGACAAACCAAAAAAGGCCTATGAGAAGCTTACCGGCATCGGGTTCAACGTTGCATTCACTGATGTGATCGCGGTAAAAATGCGGGATTCCCCCGGAGGACTGTACGAGATTGCAAAGATGCTCGCAAATGTACAGATCAACATCGAGTACTCCTATGCCTACACCGGTAAGGAAGGAGGGGTCCTGATCCTCCGGGTCGATGATGCCGAGCAGGCTGTCCGGTTAATTACCTCGCTTGGTGCAACGCTTCTCGAGAGCAGGGTCTTCCAGTAATCCCTACTTTTTCTCCCATTTCACCAGGTCGGAGACTTTTGAGAGGGTACTCCCCCGCCTGATCTCCTCCCTCACCCTCTCCTCGGTCTTCCTGACTTCCCTGGCACGCCTGGCTACCTCAAACGCCCGCTCCCTGGGTATAACGACGACCCCGCTCTCGTCGCCGACAATCCAGTCACCGGGCCGGACCGTCTGCCCACCGCACCGGACCTCACAGTTGATCTCACCAAATCCTTTTGGTTCCCCGGCATTTGGTACAACAGCCCGTGCAAATACCGGGAGTGAGAGCGTTCTGATATCATCGATATCCCGGACGGCCCCGTCGATGACCACCCCTTCGATCCCCTGGATCTCTGCACTCATGGTCGCCAGCTCTCCCCAGGCCGCGATATCAGTACTCCCCTCGTTATTGATCACGAGGACATCCCCCTCATGCGCATGGTCGATAGCCTCGACCGGTTTTGACCAGTCACCGGCAAAGGACTGGGCGGTGACGGCTGTTCCGACCATCTTTTTTCTGCCGGATAGATACCTGATCCCGGCCATCGCTCCTTTCCGGTGCATCGCATCCGATATATTGGGCGCTGAAACCCCTGAGAAGAGGCTCCGGATCTCTTCTGATAGTGAGACCCGTGGCGATGATCCGCTGACCGGGGCATCCAGCGCTTCGCGGACCTTCCTTGCAGATTCCCTCACGTCCGCAGAACGGGTGATCGCACCTCCAACGATCACGATATCGGCACCCCGGGCCGATGCCTGGGGTGCGGTCTCTGCATCGAGACCCCCTGCAACCGCAATATCGATCCCCACCGCGCCGCGGATCGTTTCAAGGAGTTCAAGGGAGCTCTTCCCGATCATCTGCTGGTCAATCCCCACATGGGCGTTGATGATATGCACCCCCAGTGCCTCCAGTTCACGGGAACGCGAGACCGGGTCGCTGACATTGATCAGGTCGGCCATAAGCCGGACCCCGAAGATCGATGCGGTCCTGACCGCTTCTTCGATCACCGTATCATCGGCATCACCAAGGATACAGACCACCGATGCCCCGGCTTTTGCTGCCATCTCCACCTCGAGGGCCCCGGTATCCGCTATTTTCATATCAGCGATGATATGGTGACCGGGAAACTCGGACCTCAGCCGGCGTACCGACTCCATCCCTTCACTCTTGATGAGCGGGGTCCCTGCCTCAATCCAGTCGGCGCCCCCGCCAACTGCTTCGCGGGCTATTGGTACGGCACGGGAGAGGTCCAGGAGGTCCAGGGCTACCTGCAGTACAGGCCTCTTCATGATCACTGATGTGAGGGGAGAGAGAGCATAATAGTTTGCCGGATCTACGCCTGTATTCACCGGTCTCTGCCGCGCTTCTTTTTTTAAGAAGAAAAAGGAGCCGGAATGCAACCGTTTTGATTCTTCCATCCGGGAATCTTTTATGGGGATCATATCCAACACTCTCCCACATAGCAATGGAAATCCTGTCGATCATCCTGACTGTCGCAGGGCTCTGCCTCTTTGAGACCATCAGCAGCATTGACAATGCCATTATCAATGCCGAGGTGCTCTCCACCATGGCCGCATGGGCACGGCGATGGTTCCTTACCTGGGGCCTCTTTTTTGCGGTCTTTGTCATCCGCGGGCTCCTTCCCTGGCTGATCATCTGGATGACGACCCCTATGCTCGGACCGATCGGGGCACTGACGGCTACTTTTTCAAACGATCCCGCCGTCATTGCCGCGATTGAAGAGTCTGCCCCTATTCTCCTGATGGGAGGTGGTATCTTCCTTGTATTCCTCTTCCTCCACTGGATATTCCTGGAAGAGAAGAACTACGGGCTCCGGGGCGAGTGCTACATCGCCTCGAAGGGGGTCTGGTTTTTTGCCGTCGTATCGATACTGCTTGCCGCAATCGTCTGGTTTGCGCTCGCGTTCAATCCGCTCATGGCATTTGCGGCCGTGATGGGATCCACGGCATTTTTCATTGTCCATGGCTTCAGGCAGAATGCCGAGGAACAGGAACGGAAGATGATGGGAGGTACGATGTCGGACTGGAGCAAGATCTTTTACCTGGAAGTGATCGATGCCACCTTCTCTATCGACGGCGTACTCGGTGCTTTTGCCTTCACGCTCTCGGTGCCCCTCATCATCATCGGGAGCGGTCTTGGTGCCATTGTCGTCCGGCAGATGACGATCAGCAATGTCGATAAAATCAAGCGATATCTTTTCCTCAAAAACGGGGCCATGTACTCCATCCTTGTCCTTGGCAGTATCATGATACTCGATGGTTTCGGGTTCCATATCCCCGCATGGCTCTCCCCCATCGCAACCTTTGGAATCGTAGGATTCTTCTATGTGAAATCGATACGGAACATGCCGCCTGCTGACGCGGCATGATGGCGTTTCTTAATTCCTGCACTGTCGTACAATGTTCATTTCTTCCTGGTATGGGTAGGGATACCCTGGCGCTCCGATACCGCCCTTACCCAGATAAAGGATGAATCTTCAATCCCATACTGCTCTTGCATTGTTACGGAATAAATCAGGAATCGGTCGAGAGAATAGATCGTGCTCACTCAAACATTGAAGAGAGCGGGGGGTGGCAGGACCGGATACATTGTGTGGGGACTGTCCGCCCCCACACCTCCACATGCGATGTACACCGCCGCTCCCAAAGGACGTCCCTGCGGCAGTTATAGTGACTGAATTGAGAGGGGAGATAACCCCCTTGATTGTAGTCTCCCCGCACAGGAACGAGGAGGCGAATGTATTGTTCATTCGTGAAGAAAGCGGATCCCGCGGGCCTTGAGGAGCAATAGCACGGTAGCTCCATTGCCGTCCATCGGCAGTCATGAATCTTTCTGCACCGGAAGCCCCTGCGAGGTCCAGTTTTCGTACCCTCCCTGTATATTAATCACGTCAGGAAAACCACACTGGCGCATCAGATCCATGGTTTTCTGTCCCCTCACCCCTCGTTTGCAGTAGACCAGATAACGGCATTTCCGATCCTTTCTCTCAATGCACTGCCTGAAATCCGGGCGATAAAAATCGAGGTTCTCTGCACCGATGAGATGCCCGGTGCGGAACTCATCCGCGGTCCTGACATCGATGATCACGCACGGCGGCTCCCCTTCCCGGGTGAGGAGGGTCGAACACTCCCGGGGCGGGAGTTCCCTGTGTTGTTCTTTTTCCTGCATCGATCTCCTCACAGAAAAGATCCAGGGTTCAAAGACAAAAATCGGACTGTAATCCGCATAGATCCCATAATCTGGTGTGGTAAAAAAGGCATGAACCCCCCCTGGTCAGCCTTCTTTATACTCATCAAAGAACACGATCTCATCCTGATCCTTCTTCTTCTGGATCGCGATGTCTGCCGGATAGCCGGCCGGCACAAGGGAGACCAGGGTATATCGCTCGGGTACACCGAGCAGGTTCCGGACAGGCTCAGCATACTCCTTCTTGTCACCAGCAACCCAGCAGGAGCCCACACCGTATGACTGGAGGGCGATAATCAGGTTCTCGGTTGCTGCAGAACAGTCCTCGAGGTAATACTTTGCCTTCCGCTCGCCAAATACGGCAAAACAGACCGGTGCATCGGCAATAAATTTCCCGTGATCAGTCAGCCCGGCGAGCCTCTGCAGCATATCTTTTTCCCGGATAACCCCGATCAGCCAGGGCTGGAGATTCATTGCAGTCGGGGCGTAGCGTACGCACTCGAGGGCATCTTTGATGATCGTGTCCTCCACGGGAACGGGCTTGTAACTCCGGATACTGTGCCGGCACTTGATGATGGTGGTTCCGACATTCATGAGTATCCCCTTGCAGTCAAGGCAAAAAATGGTTTTGGCCTGCGGTATCACCCATGATCAGAAAAAGGCCCTTCGCTCTCTGGTGTGGGTACGATTATGGACCAGATACATGTTCTGGGGGCTGTCCGCCCCAACGCCGCCGCCCCAAAATGACGCCCCGGCCGCCGCGGTTCAGTGACTGCATTGGTATGCAGTTACCACCCCTGATGCAAGGTTTCCCTCACAAAAACAGCGAGGAGGCTAAAAAAAAGATCCATGAACGTGAATCGCTACAATCCACCTCTGATGTCAGAAGCCAGATTTCCCGCACTTCCCCCTCCCTGGAAGGATAGCTGACAAGCCTCCCCTCCTCAAAAAAAGAGGAGGTGTTCCTATCTCTGGTTCCTTATCAGGACCAGGAAGCAGGCGAGAACGGCAGAAAGGGTGAGCGCGAAACCGAAGCCGGAGGCAGTTGCCGGGGGGGTCGTGGTCGGTATCGCGGTGACCGGTGTTGTGGAAGGAGATTCAGTAACGACCGTGGTAGGTATGATCGTTGTCACGGTGGCAGGTGGCAGGGTGGAAGGAGGAGTTGTCGGTATCGTGGTCGGTGCCGTGGTAGTCGGCGCCGTGGTGATGAGCGGGTTTGTGCTCTGGAGGAGGAACTGCACGGGCACGGCCACCGTCTTTCCCTCCTGCTTGTAATTGAGGTTCATATCATTCCCCGTGCTCTCTGCCCATACCGTATAGGTGCCACTCTCATACCCTCCTGTCAGCCATACCCCCCCGGTATCGAATGGCGAGACCGACACCATGATATCCTCGAGCCGATACCCTGACACCGAGGAATATTCGACACCCCCCGGCCCCAGGATGCGGATCGTGATCGGAGCCCCAGGGGACCCAGGCCGTTTCGCGATCTCGTACACATTGGTCTCGATCCGGAACCCGACCACGTCCCCCTTCGGGATCCAGGTGACATCCTTCGTGATCGAGAAGTCGGCGGTCTCATCCATCACCCGGATCTCGATCAGCGGATCCTGGACATAGAACGCAAGGGTGGTGGTCTGCGACAGGAACCAGGGGCCGGTCCTACCGCCAAAGAGAGATGGGGAGATGTAGAAGTCAGCGGGATCATCCACCGTCAGGGTCGCAACGGGAACGTTTGCAGGGCTCCCACCCGGCCCAAAATACACGATCTGCGAACCGGCAGTGGCCCCGGTCGAAGAGATATCAAGCCCCTGCTCGCCGAGAAAGACGGTCCCGGCGGGCGGGATCGTGTTCCCTGCAGCGAGGACGGGGGGGAGTACGATGAGTAGGGAAACAACGATCAGGGCATACCAGGATGCAATGCTCATATGCCACTCATCGCAGCGACACTAAAAATAGTTTCTGGAGGGATCAGAAGATCCCCTGGATGGCAGCCCACATGTTCGAGAGCCCCTGGGTGATCACAACCCCGACATCGATCCCGAGTATCGGGAAGATGAAGATAAAGTAGAAGATCGTGCCGAGCGTGCTCCCTATGTTTGCCATGGCGGCGACAACGACAACCCGGAAGAGCGGTATCTCCATCATCTCGGAGAGCGTCTCTGCCCGCGAGATGCGCCCAAAATCGCCCGGTCCAGGCTTCCGGATCTTCGCCTCGACGATTGCCGAGAACCAGCCGGCTGCGATCAGCGGATTCAGTGCCGTAAACCAGGAGACCGCAAACCCGGTCAGGGCAGAGAGCGGATGTCCTTTTGCGAGGAGGGTAAACACCGCGGTAAGAACCCCGTGGATCAGCACCCAGTACAAGAGGGCAGTGATCAGGACCTCGATTCCCACCCCTGAAAAGATGATAGCCACGAGAAGGAAGATGAAGAGGAACGTGACAATCGCGCCGAATATCAGCCCCCAGGGCCTGGACTTCACCTCTGTGGTAAGGCTCCCGATGGGGGGCAGGGTCTCAGGGCTTGCGAGGAACCGGTTGATTCCCGCCTGGTGCCCGGCGCCGATTACGACAAGGATACGCTCATGGGAGAGGGAGAGGCTCCTGATCTGGTGGGCCAGATAGGCATCCCGCTCATCGATCAACGCCCGTGCACCGTTCGGTGAGAACTTCCGGAACTCTTCCATCGCAAGGGCGATCACATCCTGCTTCTTCAGTTCCTCTACATCAATCTCCTGGTCATCGATACTTGCTACGGATGCCACGAGGGCATACATCATCTTGATCTTCTCAAAAAACGAGAGCGATTGCCAGAACCTCCGGAGTGTGATCCTGATGTCACGGTCGATCAGGGCAACACCGATCCCCCGTGCTTCTGCCGCTTCCACAGCGGCTTTCATCTCCGCCCCGGGCTCCACCCCGACATCAAGGCCAATCCTCCGCTGCAGGTAGGCCAGGATCCACTGCACGAGAAGCTGGGTAAACGTCTTTGCCTCAAGCACCGATTCGATTGAAGGTTCCTGTGCCTGCCGTTTCAGGCCGGCATACCGTGCCTGGTCCAGCTCCACCGCGACCACATCAGGAGAGAATTCTACGATGGCCTCCTGCACCTCGCGAACACTCTCCTTCGATACATGGGCGGTCCCGATGATCCGGATCTCAGCCATCAGAGCACCCTCACTCCTGTTCCATCGACCAGCACATCTTCTCCTGCAGGGAAGGGATGTGAGGAGAGAATACCACGCACCCGCTCCCCTTCCGCCTGCTCTGCCGCTCTCCGTGCGAGAAGGAGATCGGCCATCTCCAGCGCTCCATGCTCTGCCATATCCTGTCCAATACCCCTGCACGGGGAGACCACAACCCTGTCCCCGGAGAGCATGAACGGGTAGGTCCTGCAGATCCACGGTCTTGCTGCATAGGCCATGCAGCGGGTATGGTCAAGAAAGATACAGCCCCCTGCAATCTGTTTCAGGCACCGTTCAAACGTTATGCTTCCCCCTCCCGGAGTCCGTACCTTTTCCGGATACGGTCGTGAAAAATCTTCTGCCTTCAGCCCGGTTGCCACGGACAGCTCCTCAATTTCAGCAGGAAATACCATGACAAGGCCGGTATCCTCCTCGGTATCCCTGCAGCATTCACCGCACCTGATGCAGGAGAACCCGATCACCTGTATCCTGCCCGCGAGTTCTTCCCGTTCCATAGCTCCCGTTCCAGAATTCACTGTTCCCTTGTTATCCGGTCAAAATTTTCGTATACGTACCTTCCGTTCTCGGTATGGCTGACTTCAGGATGCCACTGGAGCCCGAAGATATGCAGATCAGGGAGTGCAATCGCCTCGTTTTCACAGACAGAGGACCACGCAAGCCGGACCGCCCCATCAGGGAGACCCGTCACCTCGTCTGCGTGGGAGGCCCATACCCGTATCCTGGACGGGTACCCGATCAGGATCTCGTCATGCTCGACTATCTCCACCTCGACCGGACCGTACCCTCCCAGCCTTCCCTTGGTGACCGTTCCCCCGAATTCCCGGGCGATGACATGGAGCCCCAGGCATATTCCAAGCACCGGGAGATCGAGGTGCAGGTAGCGGGCGGAATTCCCTGAACGGGAGATATCGGGCCCGCCCCCAAGTACCAGGCCGCGGCACCCTGCTGCAACCTCGTCGGGGGGCATGCTGTTTGGAACCAGCCTCGCATCGATGGAGAGGTCCCGGAGCATCCGGAGGATCAGGTGGTTGAACTGCCCGAAATTATTGACCACATATATCGGCAGCATCCCTGATCAATTCACGCTCCGGGTTGATAATCCCTTTTTATCACGAAATTCCATCAAATGCTCCCCGTTCCCCGGAAAGTCCCTTCAAAAAACCGGTCAGGCATACCCATGGACCGTATGGAGAATCGTATCTCTGATCGCCTCAGGGGAGTACCCCATCAGCCATGCAAGGAGCATGGCGCCCCCTGCACCCATCCCTTCCTTTACCTCCCCAATACAGTACCGGGCAAGCCCAGGGTGCCCGATTGCCCCGAAGTCCGGGTCGACATACGATACATCAACCCCGATCATGCCGGCCACCTCCGTAAAGTTGGCCGAGGGATCATCCCGGACGTAACAGGTTGTTGCAACCCGGGGCAGTGGCAGGTTCATACCTTTGAGCACTGCTGCAACCGAGAGCATCTGCGTCCCACCCGCAAGGATGAGCGTCCCGGAGTACGTGGCCGCAATCCCGGCTGCGATAGCGATCATGGGGTCACCACAGCAACGGACAATATCGAGCGGGGCACTGACCCCCCCTTCACGAATCCTCACCTCAGTGGTCCGCCAGACCTCCTCCTTCATCTGGACCGGGTTATTGATGTAACTGCTGCTCACCAGAGCATCGTAGCCGAGCCCACGGAGGACACAGAGCGATGTGGTGGTGCCCCCGGGAACACATTCCCCCAGGACGAGCAGGTCCGACACACTGCCAAGAAACCGCCCGATGGCCTTCCCTTTTTGATACAAGGTGACGGCTGCAGGGACCGCATCCCTGAATCTCGGGTCTTCCCCCGGTGAACTATACGCATCGAGACAAGGTACGGTCGGCGTATGAGCAAGCCCTCCGTTGATGAAAAGAGGGGAGAGCCCGCACAGTTCCATCACCGCCCTCGTGATTGATGCAGGCGTGGGACAGCCGGTCGGGGTGTCAGGCCGTACCGGCATGCTGGTAATCCTGCCGCAGGCGATCAGCTCCGCGTCAAGAACCGGGGTGAGCAGTGTCTTTTCGGGGCTCGGACCCGCACCGGAGATCCCCGGCACCACAGAGAGCAGCGTATTGGCAAGAATACTGCAGAACAGGGGACGTTCTGTTCTTATTTCCGGGATTCCTGTCACAAATGCCATACTGGTACAAGCTCGCACCTTCCCGGACATCAAACTATCCTAACGGCAACCTAATAAGGGGAGGTAGGGAAACATAGCAGCTATGTTCGGGATTGAGGAGCGGCTGCGGCAGAAAGGAGTCTCGGTCGATTCCATGGTCTCCTCCGCAATGCTGCTCTATGTACCGCACGGGATCGGTGCGGACGAGGCAGCGCACAAGGTTCGGGAGAAGATCATCAGATACATGGGGGATCCGAATATCGCTTCACTCCTCCTCGGAGCAGTGCTCCTTGAAGATGAACTCTTCCACAGACAGAAAGACTCCGGCATCCAGGATGACCCGGTATTCCTGCTCTCCGATGAGATCATCGGTATGGCAATCGCCGAATGCATAGGGGGAACCTATGCCCGGTTCGAGTTCACGCGATACGACCAGAAGAAACCGGGAATCCTGGCAACGCTCGGACCTTTCCTCGATGATGCAGTTGCCGGACTGATAGCCGGCTGTACCTCGCGTCTTTACAGTGAATGCTGCTGAACACACTGCGGGCCCTGCTCCAGTTCACCACCATCCTCCCCCTTGGTGCGACCGCTGATTTTACCCTCTTTGCAAAACGTTCCTACCTTTATCCCCTCGCCGGGTATGTCACCGGGGGGATCGCCGGGCTTGCAGCATTCTGGATCAGCGATCCGGGTATCAGGGCAGCAGTAGCGATTGTCGCAGTCCTCATTATCACCGGGGCCAATCACTTTGACGGGCTCCTCGATCTTGGTGACGGCCTCATGGCACACGGGGGCCGGGAGAGAAGAGTCCGGGCACTCACCGACCGACAGATCGGGGCCGGCGGGATAGCTGCAGGGAGCCTCACCCTGCTCCTCACGTTTGCCGCCCTGTCTTCAATCACACAGGTCCTCTGGGCACTCATTGTCGCGGAAGTCCTGGCAAAATTATCAATGGCATTCCTCACCGCATATGGACCCCCATTCCGGGAAGGGCTCCATGCCCTCCTGCATCACGAGGCAAAACCCTGGTTCCCGGCCATTGCCGCCATATTCTGCGCACCGCTTGTATTCCTCCCCGTCCCCCTTCTCCCCCTTTCCGGCGCTCTCCTTGTCGCCCTCATCATCCCGTTCCTCCTCCTTGTCATGTCAGAGCAGTTATTCGGTGGTGTCAATGGTGACGTGGTCGGAGCTTCCGGGGAAATAACGCGGGCTGTTGTGCTCTGTGCCCTTGTGATGATTCCCGCGGGCACCCTTTTTGCGAGCACACTTTTTTAGGGATTGTATCGCGTACAAGTTCCTGATGCTGAAGGATATGGGAATTCACATGAAGGGCGGTGTCATCACCGAGCTCGACAGCGAATACTGCACGATACGAACGCGGGTACCGGCAGGGGTCATTTCCTGTGACCAGCTCAAAGGGATCGCCCTCGTTGCCGAGCGGTATGGAGCCGAATCAGTCCATCTGACGACCCGCCAGACCATCGAGATACCGCATATAAACCATTCAGACCTTGACGCGATAGCACAGGATCTCGCTTCGAACAATACCCCGCTCGGGTCCGAGCGCGACGAGGTAGTGAACGTGATTGCATGCCCTGGGAAAGAGCGGTGTATCTTTGCCAATATCGATTCAATCTCGCTCGCCCGTTCCATTGATGCGGAACTGTTTGGAAAGGAGATGCCGGTAAAGATCAGGATCTCGGTATCCGCCTGCCCGAATGCCTGCACAAGCCCTCTCCTGAACGAGATCGGTATCGTTGGCCAGAACCGTCCTGTCAGGGTACCGGGAATGTGCACCGGCTGCGGTACCTGCGTCGAATACTGCAAGGAGGAGGCGATCACGATAAAACGCGGAATATCGGTCCTTGACCCGTCACGATGCGTCGAATGCGGAACCTGTGTCAGGTCCTGCCCGTATGCACTCCTCAAGTCATCGGGAGAGCATTACCTTATCACCGTTGGAGGCAGGAGGGGGAGGCATCCGAAGACAGGGAGGGAGCTCATCGCGGTCAGAAGTCCTGAATCGGTTCTCATTGTGATAGAGAAGGTGGTGGCATGGGTCTACCGGAGGGCATGGAGCGGACGGCTTCTTTCAGACCAGATGGACGAGTTACCGTTTGAAAAATTCAGGGATGAGATAGTGGCCAGTATCCCTGAAGAAGATCGGGCTGGCGGGACCATCAGCGATTTCAGCGCCGGTAGCGGGATTTGAAACCCAGATGCTCCTCATCCCCGCACCCGATCGCAGTAGCATCACTGACAAGCGTGTTGAACTGCATTGCCGCCGACATCAGTGCTTCATCGCTCGAACCGCTCGATGAGAACGACCGCATAACCGACTCCTGGGGAACCGGATAAAGCCGTTCCCCTATGAACACTCCTTTGCAGTGCATGCAGAACGCGCAATTCCGGTGAACAGAGACAGGCCCGTCTGCACATCCGACAGTTGCGCGATATTTTTTCTCATCCCACGTGATTTCCAGTGACTTCATGATTGGGCAGAAATTATCTTGTCCATACGATAAATACTGTCGGTTTTCTCCCTTTTTCTGAAAAAACCGACGGATTTTGCTCATCGAAATGATTAATAAGGATACGTTTCTAATAAATACTACTCGCATAAACAGGCTGTACTTCTGCAGTCTCGTTTTTATCGGAGGATCATTATGGCTGTTGAAAAGCCCCATCTTAATCTGGCGGTCATCGGACACATCGACCACGGAAAGTCAACCCTGGTCGGCAGGCTCATGTTCGAGACCGGCGCCGTACCCCCTCATATCATTGAGGGCTACCGCAAAGAGGCTGAGAGCAAGGGTAAGGCAACCTTCGAGTTTGCCTGGGTGATGGACAACCTCAAGGAAGAGCGCGAGAGAGGGATTACCATAGATATCGCGCACAAGAGGTTCGACACCCAGAAGTTCTACTTTACGGTCGTGGACTGCCCGGGACACAGGGACTTTGTCAAGAACATGATTACCGGTGCATCCCAGGCCGATGCAGCCATCCTCGTCGTCGCAGCAACTGACGGGGTAATGGAGCAGACCAAAGAGCATGTCTTCCTCGCAAGGACGCTTGGCATCACCCAGCTCATCATTGCCATCAACAAGATGGACGCAGCCAAGTACGACCAGAAGCGCTTCGAGGAAGTGAAGAAAGACCTCTCTGCACTCCTCCAGATGGTCGGGTACAAACCTGCCGAGACTCTGTTTATCCCCACCAGTGCCCTCCAGGGCGTCAACATCGCCAAGAAGAGCCCTGAGACACCATGGTATACCGGCCCCACCCTTCTCGAGGCACTTGACACCCTCAAGGAACCCGAGAAACC
>JAJRBU010000243.1 GCA_028679315.1 Methanoregulaceae archaeon | reverse complement strand
CCGGGAACTCTTTATAGAGTCGATGAGAGAGGACATAGGCAAGGAGACGCTTTTCCCGATACCTCATGCGTCGGGCCTCCGCGGCGCCGGCCTCGTGGTCGAATCCGAGCACGTGGAGAAGCCCGTGGATGATGAGGGCGAAGATACGCTCGTACAGGGGTATCCCGGCAGCCTCCGCCTCTTCTTTCGCCCGTTCCACAGAGACTATCAAATCGCCCAGGACTTCACAAGGGAAACCATCGGCATAGGAGAAGGAGATGACGTTGGTGGGGCGGTCCCTCCCGAAGAGCTCCTTGTTGTGCTGTCGGATCTTCTCGTTGTTGGTGAGGAGAATGCTGAGGTCTCTACCCTGCAACCTTAAAGAGGTGAGCAAGTCGCCGGTTATGCTTGCCAGCCGCCTTCTGTCCACCTTCAACAACCGTTGGGAATTTTTTATGAGTACCGCCATTTGCCGCCCCTTCCGGATATTCAATCCTCTGGTGAAAGATGCCGATGAGGATAGAGGTGAAGCTCTTCTGGATGGCATGAAGGTCCTTGAGGGTGAGCTCGCAAGCGTCCAGCTGCCCGTCGATAAAAATGTTCTCGATGATATTCTGTACGAGGGTCTCGATCCTTTTCGGCGTCGGGTCATCGAGCGTGCGCGATGCCGCCTCGACCGCGTCGGCCAGCATGATGATGCCCGCCTCCTTGGTCTGAGGTGTGGGCCCCGGGTAGCGGAAGTCCTTCTCCTCGATGGAGTACAAATTCGGGTCTTCCTTTTCCTTGGCCCGGCTGTAAAAGTAGGTAACCAGGCTGGTCCCGTGGTGTTGCTGAATGATCTCGCTGATCTTGCGGCCAAGTCGGTGCTTTTCCGCCAGTTCCACGCCTTCCTTCACGTGCGAGAGAATGATCAGGGCGCTCATGCTGGGCGAGAGGTTCTGATGCACGTCCTCCGTCCCGGGCCTGTTCTCGATGAAGTAGCGGGGCATCTTCAGCTTACCGATATCATGGTAGTAGGAGGCTACCCGCGTGAGGATGGGATGCGCCCCTATGCTCTCAGCCGCGGACCGGGAGAGGTTTCCCACGATAATGCTGTGATGGTAGGTGCCGGGGGCGCGGACCATCATCTCCTCCAGGAGCGGGTGCTCGAGATTCGCTAGCTCGAGGAGTTTTATGTCGGTAGTGTAGCCAAAGACGGCCTCTATGACCGGAAGGATCCCGAGCGCGATGAAACTGGAGCCCACGCCGCCCAGCAGGATGAACCCCACCTTGAGGGGGAGGTCACTGAGGGGCAAGCCGGCCAGCCGATGGGTGAGGATCGCCAGGAAGGCCATAACGAGGCCCGTGAAGAGACCTGCCTTGAGGACCGTCGCACGGTTCTCGCACCTGCCTGAGAAGAAGGCCGCAAGGAGGTTGCCGACCAGCGAATAGAGAAAGACGGTGATGCTATTGTCCAGAGTAAATGCGACGGCGACCGAGAGGATAACCGAAAACACGAGGGCGGCCTCGGAGAACAGGACGATCCGCACCACCATGCCGAATACGATTATAGGGATAGCGAAGAATAGTTGAGCCCCGAGATCGGGGGCAAACCGCTCGAACACGAGGAGACAGGCCTTGATGAGCAGGACCATTAAAAGGGTGAATCCGCACCCGAACACCAGGTCCTTATCCGAAAGCAGGTACTTCTTGATGTTCTTCCGGGAGAACTCGTGAATGATCGTGATCGACGTGAAAAAAATGAGAAAAAGGTAGAGGTAGTGCAGGCTGCCCGGCCCCCGTGTCCGGGCTTTTGTGAGGGCATCGAGCCTTGATAGGTCGTCCTGGTGGATCTTCTGCCCCTCCCGGACGATCACCTCGCCCTTCTTGACCACCTGTTCCCCACCCGCAGAGGTGACATCGTAAGGGGCACGAATGGTCTCCTTCGCGATGTCTCCGGTGCGGTAGTCCCCCGGACTGAGCGGGAGCCTCGTGCTGATCAGGAGGGAAAGGACCAGGGAAAAAAGGAGGATAATCAGGTAAGTCCGGGAATAGAGAAACGAGGGAGGTTTTTCGTTGTCGCTACGCATGCTTGTCTCCTTCCGCCGCGCCCCTCTTCTCGTACGCCTTGATGATCTTCTGGACGAGCGGATGGCGGACCACGTCTTTGTCGGTGAAGTACGAGAAGCGGATGCCCTTGATACCCTTCAGGATGCGCTGGACCTCGACGAGCCCGGACGAGCGCTTCTCGGGCAGGTCTATCTGGGTGATGTCGCCGGTGATGACGGTCTTTGACGAGAAGCCGAGACGGGTCAGGAACATCTTCATCTGTTCGGAGGCAGTGTTCTGCGCCTCATCGAGAATGACGAAGGCGTCGTTCAAGGTCCTGCCGCGCATGAAGGCCAGGGGCGCGATCTCTATCGCCCCTTTTTCCAGCATCCGGGACGCCCGCTCCATGTCTACCATGTCGTAGAGTGCGTCGTACAGGGGCCTAAGGTACGGGTTCACCTTCTCGTGCATGGTTCCAGGCAGGTATCCCAGCTTTTCACCCGCCTCAATGGCTGGCCTGGTCAGTATGATTCTCGCGACCTCCTTCTTGTAGAAGGCGGAGAGGGCCATGGCCATGGCAAGATATGTCTTTCCCGTACCCGCGGGACCTATGCCGATGACGATGTCGTGGCGCTTGATGGCCTCGACGTAACGCCGCTGATTCTCTG
>JAJRBU010000052.1 GCA_028679315.1 Methanoregulaceae archaeon | reverse complement strand
CATCGGTGTGACACCTGTCGCTGATCCTCCTGGCCACGTCCAGCTATAGGTCAAGGCCTCCCCGCACGGATCGGACGATCCCGAGCCATCAAGCGTAACCGGCGTTCCGGCGAGGTTGACCTGCTCAATGGTCTGATCTGGCCCCGCATTTGCAATCGGCACGACAGGCAAATAGCAGGAATTGAGCGCGAGGGTAGACCCGATGTTTACCGGGGTCTCACTATACTGTGGGTGCTCACTCTCATGGTCGTTATCTCTGGCGTAGATGAATGCTTCCCTCATCGAGACTGTCCCATCGTTGTCGGTATCGGCATCGACCGATCCGCCACCCTTGTCATGGCCTGCCACCGCAGAAATCCAGAGGGTGCTAAACGTATCACCATAAGAAGATTCATACGCATTTGCCGCGGTCGCAATGACCCGCTCCTGGCCAACAGGCCCGGGGATCACGTCATCGATGAACCCGCCGCTGTAGCACTGCTCCATGGTAATCATGATGGGAACGGTCGCAGTGATCTTATCCAGATTGGCGTCAAACTGGTCGTCCCTCATTGTCTCGTACCATAGATTGATGATGACTTCAGTGCCCACTTGAGGGTCATTTTCAGGGCCGCCATGGTCGGTGGTGAAGATGAACAGGTGGTCGCTGTTTTCCAGTCGTGTCTGGAGATCGTCGAAGACCGTGCCGATGTTCGCATTCGTAGCCGAGAACCCTACATCATCGTCCCCGTCACCATCAAGATCAGGGTTTGAGTTCACATACGAAAGGTCGTTTTTATGCTGGTCAAGACCGGGGTTAGTTCCGTCCGACATCAATACGATGATGTGATCGTCCAGATACCCATAATCATTCACAAGGGTCTTGTACATGAACGATACATCCCCGTAATAGCGCTCCCAGTTATTGTAGGAGTCTCCTCCGCCGCTGATGATAACCGCATAACAGTGACCGGGATTCGTGCAGGGCGGCAGAGCATTGATGCTTCCCCGGGTCGGTGACCGAACCTGGGTTGATGGTTGGGACGTTGGAGGTGTGGCAACACCTGCTACTTTCTTCCATTTCGCTAGATCCGTCGGGGGCCCCAGCGCTTTCTGGATGGTTACAGAACCGGATGAATCAACGAAGATGTACCGGCACGGGTGCGCCCAGCTCTGCATCGGAGCATCATCGATGAAGAAGAGCCATCCCTCCTTATCAGGGAGAATTACGTCACCATACCATGTGGTGATCGCACTGCCAGCCTCAACCGGTTCCGGTTTGGCATACACCCATATTCCTTCCATGTCCCCATTCAATACATCACTGATGACAATGTCGTTCAGGCCATCCTGGGAGATGCCCTGCACATTCCCTATGAGCACGAGAAATGCAATAAGGAGCAGAATCATCGTAAAGAAATGATCAATCTTCATTTGTCTTTTCCCTCCTGGAATATCCATGAAATGTATGGCTGGTGAGGAGAGCGTTACCTCTCATCATCGCAATCTGTCATCATTACAACCGACGTAAAAAGCCAGAGGTAATATGGTGGCAGATGTGAAGGGAGATCTATTGAGGGATGATAATAATTTGCAAGGCAACTATGTTAACAAATCAATTCAATAAAATATCTATTCGCGATCAAAAGCAGATTCCATCATGATAATCCAAAGGAAAATTCCTTAACGGGCTATTCAATGAGCTCGGCACTGCAGTTCTAATCGACCACTAGCATTTTTTTCGGGAGGTAGGAGAGCAGTGTTGATATTGGCTGGCTTATTGATCTGCCGGGGGGGGTTTTTGATGTTGTCTTGTACCTCCTCAACCTTCCTTACCCAACCAACACTTTTTCTCGAATATCTCTCTGTCCGTGAATCCTGCCAGGGGTTGGTGGGAGATTCTTTGACTTCTGCCGTTTCGATGTACGAACCCGGCGGTGCGGGCGGATGGACTGGATGGTGCTGGTGTGGAATGTACCTCACCCCAGTTACCCGGGCAGCTTGTCGCCAGGAAAACTCCGGCAGGAGTGAATTTCGTAGGTGAAGACTCCCCGCTCAACTGCAGGGTCCTCGTCCATGATCTTCCGGGTTTCCTCAGGACCCGTAACAAATATCCCGACTCCACAGAGCTCGCTGCCGTCATTGACCGGGCAGACAATAGGGAGTCTTCCCGAAGCTCGTAGAGAGAAATTTCTCCGTGCATGCTCCCAGATGATCGCTTCCACCCCGGCCATATTCCGGTTCGGTCCGGTCCGCAGCAGCACGATACAGTAGTCTTTCGTCCTTCCGATCATCTCCCTCATGAATTCTTCGGTTATCATGGTCATATCGATCATCAGAGTAATTAGACATTTAAAACATGAACACTCCCCTGCCCTCAACCCAATAGGACCCCCGATAAAATTGGATGGAAGTGATGGTTGGGACGAAGAGAATCCGCAGTACCATTATGATTCGATGCAGGAAAAATACCACTATCATGATCCTAAAGCAGGCATCCGATGTCCATGCAATACCGATTACCAAGCCGGGATTTGCCGGCTTCCATGCCTGTTTCACCCTGACGAACGATAATGGATGCCCGCATTATGCCCTGCGGCAAATGGAGATAGCCCCCGGCGGTTGCACCTCGTTTCACAACCACAAAGAGGAGCACGAGATGCATTTTCTCGAAGGGGAGGGGATGCTTCGGACCGATACCGGTGGAGAGGTCCGGGTCCGTGCAGGAGAAGCACACCACCTCATGCCCTGCGAGATCCACCGGTCCTGAACACCGGCTCCGGGACCTTACGATGATCTGCACGATCCCCCTGTTTCCGGGGAAGGATGGGAGAGAGACCACGCCGTGCGGGTAAGGCTCTGGTGCTTCTTAATTACTTATCCAAAAAGATGGATCTCTCCAAGGTAAGCCGGTAAAACCGGATTGAGGGGTATAGAGTCCCTCACTTCTTTTTTGCCGGTTCCTTTAGGTACTCCATGACCCGATCGATCACCAGCGGATTTTTCGGGAGGAAGAGGTGGCAGTACTGGTCAGGGGAGGGGAGTGTCTGCTCCGGTCCACGGGAAGCCGGGAGGACATCAAGCGAGATTCCCGGGAGGACGGACTCACGGTGGGCCACCACCCCGTTACCGGCAAGAGTCGCCCTGTACTTTCCATCCGGGCCAAGTTCCCAGGTTTTCCCATCAAACCACGGGAAGAATCCGGGAACATCATCCGGGTTTGTGGTGACGATCACCCGGTAGGTGATGTCAGGACGGAGACCGGCATTCCGGAGGCTCCGTATCACCAGGTTTCCGGGCCGGACATCCTGCACCAGCAGGTCAGAAGAGGGATCGAACCCATCCGGGACAAAGACCCCGGTAAGCCGGTTGATGATCGCCTCCCCCCGTTCCGGGTCGCTGAAGAGCTCGGCAAGGGCTGAGCCGTTATTCGGCGGGCCGAGGCCGATCAGCTGCCGGACTGCATGGGTTCGTGCCTCCCCGTCCATCACCTCGAGCAGGTACCGGGCGATGCAGGTCCCCATCGAATGGCAGATAATGTCAAGAGGTCCTGACCAGCCGCATTCCTTCCTGACACCGGTAAGATACTGGTCAAGTGCTGCAGAAATTTCAGGCAGTCCTCTGTCCCTCAACCCCGTATGGTCGAACCTCCGATAAGGGATTCCCTCCCCCTCAAGACGAGCCACCAGCTGTTTCCAGACCCCCGGATGGCTGTTCCATCCATGCACGAGGATTACCGGGACCCGATCGGCCATGATATCTGAAGTATTCGATACGGAACAGGAAAAGGGTATGGAATAACAGGACATTCCGAAGGGAAAGCGATTGTTGACCAAACGTCAAAAATAGTACAGTCCCCCCTCTCTCACACTATAAGAGGTATATTTATTATAACAATGATAAACGATATATTCAATGCCCACCACCACCATAGCGGTCTCACCGGAAACAAAAGAGCTCCTCAGGAAACTCGGAGAAAAGGGGGAATCCTATGACACCATTATCCGCCGGCTCCTCCAGCACGCTGCATGGAAGCGCCTGGATGCACAGTGGAATGCCATCCTGGAACATGATGAGTTCATCCCGCTGGATGCACTCTGATGTGTCGCATCCTGGTCTCATCGACGTTCAGGAAAGAATTCCTGGCTATTGACACGGATTCCCAGCGTCGCATCAGGCAGGCACTGGAGATGCTGGGTGATGATCCCTTCACCTCCCGCTCCCAGGTGGATATCAAGCCATTAAAGGATACCGATCCAAAAAAATATCGATTGAGCATCGGGACGTTCAGGATAGTATATACCGAGATCGAAAACGAAGTGCGGGTGATCGAAGTATTTTCGCGGAACAGAGGATATCGGTTATGATAGATCCATCCAGTGCAGTATCATTGGATCCAGGCTCTGCAAGGAGAACTGATGGAGGGAAAAGAACAACCACCAGGCAGATTTTTCCGTTGAACCGGTGACTGAGAGGACCCTCCCTGAATTCCTGCGGTTGCCCGAAGCCCTTGCCTGGCACAAACACCTCGCTCCACCTGACAATGCCGCACAGTCGCGGCTGAAAGCCGATCTCCAGCAGGATACTCCAAGATGTGAGGCATACGTCGGCTGGCCTGACGATCTGCCGGTGGGGTTTGTGACCTGCTTTTTCACCTACCCACCTTCCTTGCCCGACCAACTTTTTATCTCGAAGATCTCTTCGTACTTGAATCCTGCCGGGGCCGGGGCCTGGGGGGAGACTCTTTGACTTCTACCTGCACGAGGCACGACATGGAATAGATGGTGCTGAGGGAAATGAATCCCCGATCCAGTTTTACGAACAGATTGGGGCTGCAAGGCTCGGCTGATATACCTACCGGCTGGAAAGGGCCAGTTATGGTTCTGAAATATCTCCTGCGTAAGCAAGTTGAAAACAATGTACAAACTTCGCCAGATCAATGATAGCGTTTCACGAATCAAATGAAAAAAGGATTGCTTCTGTTTCTTACTTCCCGTAGACCAGGGCACCCTTGACAGGGCAGGCAGCGGTGCACCGGGCACAGAGGTAGCATTCCCGCTTGGATGCATCCCTCCCGGCAACATGAGCCGGGCAGGCCTTCTCGCACTTCCTGCAGTTGATGCAGGATCCGGTCCTCCGCAAGCGGTAAAGGCTGAAGTGGGCAGGAATGGAGAAGAGCAAACCGAACGGGCAGATACCCCGGCAGACCGGCCGGTAGACGAACACGGCAAGGATGAGAAGCAGGAGAAATACCACGAATCCTATCGAAAGGGTCAATGAGAAGAACTCGTAGATCCCGGTATACTCCATCAGGTTTACGTAAAAAAGGGCACCTGTTACCGTTGCCACAAATATCCCGAGGCGAAGCACCTCGAGATACCGTGTCTTTTTGATATCGATCTTCTTCCCCGGCACATTCCAGGCAAGCTCCTGCACTGATCCGACCGGGCAGAGATGGCCGCAGAAGGTCCTCCC
>JAJRBU010000195.1 GCA_028679315.1 Methanoregulaceae archaeon | reverse complement strand
AGCAGCATCGTGATCGCGACCACGGGCGAGGTGAGCAAGTCGGTCTGCAATCCGATGCGGATGCCCTACTTCTCACCAAACGAGATACGGGAGCTCATAGCGGATATCGATGGACGGATCTCCATCCTCTTTGGAAGGGAGAACTGGGGACTGAACAACGAGGAGATCCGGAAGAGCGATATCATCTGCACCATCCCCTCGGCAAAGGAATATCCCATCCTCAACCTCTCGCACGCGGTAGGGATAGTCTGCTACGAACTTGCCCATATCGGAAGGGGGGAGTATCTCCTTGCCACGAGGGAGGATATGGAATACCTGTATGCCCATATCGATTCATACCTTACCCTGATCGATCACCCGGACTTCAAGCGGATGCCGACCATGCTCCTGATCCGCAGGGTACTCGGGCGGGCCATGCTCACGTCCCGCGAGGCCACCACACTGCACGGACTGATGCGGCGATCCGAGTGGAAGATCAACCCGGCTGCATTCGAACGGGAAAAAGGGAACTCTTCTGGTGATGATGAGCCTCCTTCAGGGTAATGGTGACGAATCCTTCCCGCAATCGATACCCCCAAGCCTGATAAAGGCCCTGCACAGGATTGCGAACCTGACAGCAAAAAGATTCAAGTACTTTCCTGCGAATCAGGTTCCCGGGTAAAACATCAGAGGATGAGAGAGACCTGGCAAAAGGTAGAATCTCCCTTCAGACACAGGGCTTATATAGTGATATTCATATCACCTTGTATGGAACGAAGTATGTTAGGGCTTGCCGCTGCAGCCCTCCTCCTGATGATCTGTTTCAGTGGATGCACGTCGCCGTCAGTTGAGCCGGTGACCACCACTGTCCCAACCACCATCCCGACCACGGTTCAGCCAACACCGATGACCACCCAGCCGGCACCACAGTCACTGACTGGTGTTACCTGGTACCTCGTCTCCTTGAACGAGGGCGGTGCATCACTCTCAGTCAAGCCAGGAACCACGATCACTGCGTTCTTCGATGCCCAGGGGAAGGTCTCTGGATCGGCAGGATGCAACCAGTATACTGCCTCCTATGAAGCGACCCCCGCCGGACTTTCAATCGGGGCACCAGCCTCGACCAAGATGGCCTGCAATGAACCTGCCGGGATCATGACCCAGGAGACGGTGTATCTCTCTGCTATCCAGGGTGCAGCATCCTATTCCATCGATGGAAATACCCTGACGATAAAGAACAGCGGTGGAAACCCCCTCCTGACCTATTCGACAGTGCCTCCTTATGAGATGACGCCCGCTCCAATAACAGGCACGATGTGGTATTTGAATTCGTTTGTCGATGCACAGGGTAATTTCTGGACACCTGGAGCTACAAATCCGATATCGCTGCAGTTCTCTGATGCCGGGAATGTCACCGGAAATGCCGGCTGCAACAGCTACTCCGGGACTTACACGACAACAGGGAACAGCATCTCCATCAGCGGATTTGCGACTACCCTGATGTATTGTGGTGAGCCAGGGGTCATGGACCTGGAGAGCACCTACCTTGGAGTGCTCCCCATGATGAAAGTCTACAAGATCTCCGGAAACGAGCTGACCCTTTCTGATGGTGTCGGGAAGATCACGCTGGTCTACGACACAACGAAGTAACGTCTTCCATCTTTCTTTTTTTCCCGGGGTAATACTTCCATAGGTCAGGCACCTGGTGCTGCCATCAGACACCCTCATTACCTCTCCCCTCCCATATTGAGGCCGATGATTCTTGTCGACTGGCAGATCCTGGACCGGATCACCCGGGGATTTATCCACGTGGATCCCTTTGACCCGGCCCTTGTCCAGCCCAATTCACTCGATATCCGGCTCGGAAACCATTTCCTCTGGTACCAGGAAGGGGACGAGGTGATCGACCCGTACCGGAAAGAGACGATCGCGAGCGGGACGGCAGACTGTCGTGCCGATTCGATCGTGCTTGAGCCCGGCCGTTTCATGCTCGCCGAGACGATGGAAGTGATCGGGCTTCCCGACAATATTGTGGCAAGCATCGAGGGGAAGAGCAGCATCGCACGACTCGGGGTCGAACTCCACCAGACCGGCGGGTGGATCGATGCCGGGTTCCGCGGCTCGATCACGCTCGAGATGTGCAATGTTAATGCCCGGCCGGTACGCATGTATGCAGGGATGCCGATCGGGCAGCTCGTCTTTTACACTACCGAGCGGGCGGCCCAGCCCTACAACACGAAAGCGGGTGCCAAGTACATGGACCAGCGGCAGGCAACCCTCTCCCGCTACCACGAGAATCCCCGCTCCTGATGGATATATACCTTATGAATACAGACATAATCCGGACAACAATGCATATTTATCGGAGATGACGCATGCGGCTCCTTCTGATACATTCCGATTTCATTGAATACGAAGCAAAAAAGAAGACGGGCATGGCCGAGGAGACGAGCCTGCTCTCTGACCGGGCGGAAGAGGCCCTGGCAGTCTTTTGTGCCGTCGAGGCCGTTGATGAGGACGACCTGGAGGGCGTAGTCGAACAGGCCCTGGCCGAGATTGGACTTGTCGCGGACAAGTTATCGGTCGAGACCATTGTCGTATATCCCTATGCTCACCTGAGCAGCGATCTCTCGCGGCCTGATGCCGCCGTCTGGGCCCTCAAAGCCCTCGAGGAAGGACTCACCGGGATGGGCTTTTCCGTAAAGCGGGCACCGTTCGGCTGGTACAAGTCCTTCATACTCTCCTGCAAAGGCCATCCGCTTTCCGAGCTCTCAAAGACCATCCTTCCCTCCGAAGAGGGTGCCAAGAAGGAGAAGAAAGAGGTAACCCATGAATTCTTCGTGATGACCCCTGATGGGGCCACCCATGACCCGAAGAAGTACCTCGACAACAGCGCGTTTGGCTGCCTCCTGAAAAAGGAACTCGGGGAGCCGACATCCGGGGGAGGCGAGCCTGCCCATGTCGAACTGATGCGGTCGAAGGAACTGGTCGACTACGAGCCGGTCTCCGATGTCGGTCATCTCCGGTGGATGCCGAAGGGAAAGCTGATCCGGGACCTCCTTGCTGATTACGTCCTCGGCCTCGTCCTCCCGTACGGTGCAACCCCGGTCGAAACGCCGGTCATGTACGACCTTGCGGATACTGCAATCTATGAGCATGCGGAGAAATTCGGGGAGCGTCAGTACCGGTTTAAGAGCGGGAACCGGAACATGATGCTCCGGTTTGCCGCCTGCTTTGGCATGTTCTCGATCATGAGGGACATGCATATCTCCCCAAACTCGCTCCCGATGAAGATGTACGAGCTCTCCACCTACTCCTTCAGGCACGAGCAGAAAGGAGAGGTGATTGGATTGAAGAGGCTCCGGGCCTTCACCATGCCCGATATGCACAGCCTCTGCACGGATATGCCCGAAGCCCTCGCCTGTTTTGAGGAACAGCTGGCGATGGGCTGGAAGACCGGGAAGGACTTTGGCACCGCCCTTGTCGGGGTATTCCGTTGCACCCGTGACTTCTACGATGAATACCATGACTGGGTGAAAAAGATCGTTGCCGATTCAGGTGTCCCGATGCTGATCGAGATCCTCTCCGACCGGGTGCATTACTGGGTGGCCAAGGTCGACCTGGCTGCCATCGACGGGCAGGGCCGGCCGATCGAGAACCCGACCGTCCAGATCGATGTCGAGTCCTCGAAGCGGTTTGACATCAAGTATTACCAGGACGGGAACGCAGTCCATCCCCCCATCCTTCACTGTTCACCGACAGGGAGCGTGGAGCGGGTCATCTGCGCTATCCTCGAGACCACGAGCACCCAGAAGGTGCCAATGCTCCCGCTCTGGCTCTCGCCCACCCAGGTCAGGGTTATCCCGGTTGCAGAGCGCCACCTCCCGTTTGCCACCGAGGTTGCCGCCCGGATCAGGAGTGCCGCGATCCGTGCTGACCTTGATGACCGGGACGAGAGTGTCGGAAAGAAGGCCCGGGATGCGGCAGTTGACTGGGTACCGTTTGTGGTCGTCATCGGTGACGCTGAGATGGACAAGGGGATCCTCACTGTTACGGTGAGGGCGAAGTCCCAGCCGAACAAACCGCACAAGGAGACGATGACCGAGGATGTACTGATCGAGCTCGTGCAGGAAGAGACCGCATGCATGCCCTTCCGGCCCCTCTATACCCCGGTCCAGCTCTCAAAGAAAGCCCGATATATCTAACCTTTTTTAGTACCGATCACCGAATATCCTGGGCTATCCTGCCCAGACTGAAAAATCTGATAGTACCTGGATTCCTCCCGGTAGTACTGCCAGCATCCGGCAGGAATATGAGGATAAACATGGAGAGTACCACCTCATGAAGATCGCAATTATTTTTCATTCGTATTCCGGGATAACCCGCGGAGTTGCAGAGAAGATACAGGCAGCATGCGGGGGGGACCTCATTGAAGTGAAACCAAAAACACCTTACAACAAGATCACGGCATATACCACCGGGAGCATGAGGGCACGGCGCGAAGAAGCCGATCCAGTCGAGCCCGGCGAGATCGATCTCGCATCATCTGACCTGATCGTGATAGGAACGCCGGTCTGGTTCTGGAAGACAACGCCCGTTACCAACGGCGCCATCGATGCCCTCCGGAACGGTGAGGGGAAGAAGGCCATGCTCCTTGCTACCTGCGGCTCAAAGGCGGGCGAGACCATTCCCATCATGAAGAAGGCACTCGCCCGGAAAGGGGTGATCGTGATCGGCGAATATGTGCTGACCCGGCGTGATATCATCAAAGGGGAGAAGGTTGACGAGGTTGTGGATGCCGTGAAAGCCGCGGTGAACAATCGCTAAACTCTGCTTGGTTACCACACCTCCTCCCGGATAATCCTCCTTATAGGGGGAATAGAGCCGTCGGCTTCCCCTTTCACTTTGGCCAGGATGTCGTCTTCTTTCCCGTTTTATTCGCCTCATCCTCTCTTGTACCCAAACTTCCGAAGCAGGTCAATCCGTTTCTGAACATCTTCCGGACCTTCAACACCCACCGGAGACGATCCATCGATAACTCCCAAAATACCCCTCCCAAGGGTTGTCTCGGCAATGATCACTTCAACTGGATTTGCAGTGGCACAATAGATGGTGCAGACCTCCTGGACACTCTTTATGGTATTGAGGACATTGATAGGGTAGCAGTTCCGGAGAAAGAGGATAAACGAATGCCCTGCCCCGATTCGAAGGGCGTTTCTCCCGGCAAGTTCTTTCAGTTCTTCATCACTTCCTTCAATCCTGATGAGGCAGTCTCCCGATGCTTCGGAGAATGCGAGCCCGAACTGCGCCCCGGGAACAGCACCGGCAACTGCCTCGTAGAGGTCTTCTGCCGTCTTGATGAAATGGGAGTGGCCGAGGATGACGTTCATATCCCCGGGTTTCTCTATCCTCACTACGGAGAGGGAAAGATCACCAGACATGGTATCACCAATCCCTGGTGGTAGCCGGGAAACATTAATACATTGGTGCTTCCGCGAGGACCGGCAGGCAAGAAACAAGGAATCATAGAAGAGGAGAGGAAGGTATCTGCAACCCTCTTCATAGATCTACCCGATAAGGACATACCCCTTTTTCCATGATCTATGAGCCTTCTTCATCAGATTCCCTGCCAATGGTATAATAACCAAGTACAGACTACCACTTTTCATGCGACGTGATATTCTCATTATTGCCCTTATCGTGGTGATCATCGCAGCCGGTGCGGTAATCGGATATACCTATTTTTTGGGTCCTGGTACCGCACAAATCACCAATGTTTCCACGGACAAGAGCCTCTATCATTCCAAGGAGATCATGAACATCACGGTTATTGCGAGTTCCCGAGGGGATATGAGCAACACCACCCTGAAGCTCACAGGAATACAGAACCGCTATGGTGAAGCACAGCTGGAAGATGAGATCCCGGTGAACCTCACACCCGGCCGGAATATTCTGAAATATGACCACAAGCTCCCTACCTGTTCCTCCTGCTCAGGGCTGAGTGCCGGTGCCTATGAGATCGATGTGGCGTTGGTCAAGGACGGGAATGTTATAGCCAATACGACCTATTCTATCGATCTAGAGCAATAATTCCTTTTTTCCGAGGTGACGGGGAGACCTGATCTCCGTTCCGGACTTGGGGAACGATTCCACAACAAGAATAGTGACCTCCTTTGATTCGTGCCGCTGATAAAAAATGCATAGTTCCATAACCCATTACCCGCCCGAAAACAGATCGGAGATTGCTAGAAAATTATCTTATAGGGAGAGAGCAGGTCTGTGAACGTCGCTACGGTGCAAGTTTTTTTGCAATCTGTGCCACGTGGCGACCCTGGAACCGGGCTGCGGCAAGCTCGTTTTCGCTCGGCCTGCGGGAGCCGGGTCCATTGCCGGCGATGGTGGACGCCCCGTAAGGGCTCCCGCCGGTGATCTCGTCCAGCCTGCTCTGCCCCTCGAACGTGTAAGGGAGCCCGACGATAACCATCCCGTGGTGGATCAGGGTGGTATGAACGGAGAGGATGGTGGACTCCTGCCCCCCATGCTGGGTCGCGGAACTATTAAAGACACTCCCCGGTTTTCCCACGCGGGCTCCTGCCACCCAGAGCTTGCCTGTTGCATCGAAGAACTGCCGCATCTGGCCGCACATGTTCCCATACCGGGTCGGTGTCCCGAATAGCACCGCATCTGCTCCCGCCAGGTCTTCCATCGTGCAGACCGGGACACGTGAGAATACCTTCCGGAATTCCCCTGCCCCATCTTATCCGGGACACCAGGTGGCAGCGTCTCGGGTACCCGCATCAGTACTGCTTCGCATCCCGGGACATCCCTAACCCCAAGGGCAACTGCCTCCGCCATCCGGTGGATATGACCAAATAATGAGTAATATACGATCAGGATCTTTGTCATTACCATTCCTTTCCCTGTTCTCAGGAGTTCCCACACTGATATATCAAATTTTTTCCCCCTTCAGATAACCCCGACCGCTGCGAGCCCTGTGAGGATATTGACCACCATGAGCATGATGAACGCCCGGCCCATCCAGATATGGACACGCCTGACGATGCCCTTCCGATGTCCCATGCGGTTCCTGGTGACGGATAGAATAATTGCCCCGAGGAGGGTAACGAGTAGGAGAAGACCAAGGATCACATGGATCGCAAATACTGAGGGGGGTGCCGAGAGGTAAGGGACCCGGAACACAAGGAAGAGCGCTGGTATAACGAGAATGCTCCCGATTGCAGCAGTGATGACATGGAGACGATACCAGCCCGTTATCTTCTTCCCATAGACAGGGATCAGGCCTGCTGAAAGGATGCAAAGAATACCGGCTGTCATCAGGACTGCATGATACATGAAACGTGGTACTGTATCCGGTCCTAAAGGGGTCGGGACTGTCTGCCCGGGCATGAAAAACCGGGCGGTTCCTTCTCCCCCGATATTGCATTCAGCGGTTGCAAGAATCTCATCACCTGCTTTGAGAGGAAGCGGATACCGGTAAGTGAACGTGTCATTGGATGGCTGTCCTGCATAGACCTCATCGACCACTGCCTCTCCGTTCTTCCTGATCGTTACCTCACCGATATAATGCGAGGATGGATCATCGACACCATGGACCACGGTCAAGGCCACGTCACCGGTCTTTTCGCTGTATACCAGCTGCATTTCAGAGGGAGAATGTGCTACAGCGGGACCCACAACAGTACATAAAATGATGATAATGAAGATCCCGTACTTCTGTTCAGCCATGCTCTGTTCTCTCTCATCATAAGCAATAAGCATGGTAGCTCTGCTGGAAAGGAATTCCCAGTATTGGTGGCCTCATATGATCGGGTACATTCCTCTCCTTTCAGTATATTTTTATACATTGATGTATAGAATTATACATCACACGAGGAGAGTGACGACGAGATGAATCGATTATTCCTTGTTTCCTACTCTTTCAGGAGATCAACCATGTTCTTCCCTGTTCTCGAGCCTTGGCGCTGACATTCTTCTTCCGCATCTCCGGGCATGCCCCGGATCACGTAACCAATACCAAAAAAATCAGGTTAATGACTTCAGGGTGGAGGTATCTCATGGCTGAGATCCTCCAGTATGTGCCGGGAGATGGGATCTTTCATCGCCTCCACCCGGTCACGAAGATCCTGTTCATCATCCTCGTCAGCGTGGTGACCATCCTCACCTCCTCGATCATCATCCTTGCAGGGATCTTCCTGGTCATCTTCCTGCTTGCGCTTGCAGGGCACCTGCTCAGGCCGGTTCTCCAACAGATGGTCCTCATACTCCTTATGAGCATCGTGATCTATCTCATCACGATCCTGACCGTGGAGGAGCGGGCGGTAATCGGCTACCTGATACCATCGTTTATCCCGATCATAGGGGGCAGCATCCCGATCACGATCGGTGCACTGACGGTCGGGACGGTGCTGACCCTGCGGTTCGCCATCCTGATCTCCGCGTTCCAGCTCTTTGTCATCTCCACCCAGCCCCGCGACCTGGTCCACACCATGGAACGGGCCAGGATCCCGGCTGACTACACCCTGATGTTCATCATCGCGCTGCGGTTCATCCCCACCCTCCAGATCGAGGGGAAACGGATCCACGAGGCCCAGCTTGCCCGGGGATACCATCCGGGAGACGGGTTCATAGGACGGATCAAGAGCGTGGCCCCGATCATGGTCCCGCTGGTCTCAAACTCGCTTTCACGGGCCACCCTCCTTGGCCTGACTATCGACCTGAGGGGATACCGTTCCCGGGCCCGAACCCGGATCCGGGAAAGGACGCTCGGGATCACTGACAAGGTAGCCATCCCTCTGATGTGCCTTTCCGGCGCCGCTTTCATCTACGCGTTTCTCACTACCTCTCTCCTGTAGGCAAAGCTCCAAGTAATGGGAGGGAGAACCACTCTCCCATGCCCACCTGCGCTGACTGTTTCCTCTACACTCCAAAAAACGGGAAGGAGGGGGAGTGCACCATCAACGGTCGCGTCCCTGCCGACCGCGATGCCGGCCGCTGCCCTTCGCGAACGTTCCGCCCGAAGGCGTAACGGATGGACTACCCGAAAGGGGGAATCTGTATCCAGCCAGGGTTCCCGGATTCTCTGGAAGACAAAGGGACCTTCCCGATTATTATTCTAAAATTGGCTCTTTTTCGTTATTTCACCCGTTTTAATCGGACTTTTACCAACGCTTGAATCTATCGATACCACTTTCGCACCACGTGCTCTGTGCCCTTATGGAGCCGGGAAGGCATGGGTACCTGGAATGGAGTTTGACCTGCACCCCACGGTCACCCTGCGCACAGGGACCTTTGCGGCACTCATTGCACCGGAGGATCTCGTGCTTGCCGGGCTCAATGACAACCCGGTCCTCAGGCGGTTCCTCTTTCTCTTCGTGAGCGGGAACTATTCACGGCTCCTGTCCGGGATCAACCGCAGGTCGGTGACTATCGAGGTAAGGAGAGCTTTCACCGCGTTTCAGGTCCTCACCATCCTCCGGGACTCCTACCACACCATCGTCTTCGTTGAGCATGACCCGGGGCTGTATGAAGGATCCGGGAAGGATGCCCTCGCCCAGGTTGCACAGGCACTGAAGGGCGCAGGGCAGAACGCTGCGGTCGTACTGTACGCCCCTGCCCCTGACCCCGCCTTCTCGCTCCTTGCCGATCGGGCAGACCGGTTCTTCTCGCTCTCGGCGCCGGCCTGGCCGCCCCGGCCAATGCCACGCAGCAGCGGACGGGTGCGGCACCCCTCCGGACTTCCCCGCGACCAGACCACGCTGGAGGGGATCTGATGGGGCGGAGCTTTGAGAGCGTGCGCATGGGGGTGAAGGATATCACCGGGAACTGGGAGCAGGCTGCCCGGTCACTCCCCGGTGGCGAGGGGATTGCGGCGCTCATGATCGTTGCTATGGCAAGAAGGCATGCGAGCGAGGGGTTCTACATCTTTGATGATCCGCTCGAGACTGCCCTCTTCTCCGCATTCATCGGGATCCTGAAAGCCGCGGAGGAGCGGCATGTGGATCACTGACACCTGCTACCGGGATACCGTGGAGATCTGGGAACTCGGCCGGGATGGGACCACCCGGCACAGGACCGTGCCGTACACCCCCTCGTTTTATCTGTACCTCCCGGACCCCCCGGCACACTGGGAGCTTCTTGACGCCCTGGAGTCAACATACGGGGCAGAGGAGTGCACGTTCCGGACCGTGCATGGCCCATGCGACGGGTACCGTGTCCCTGCCGGACGGGAGGTTGCCCTGGCGATCGAGCGGCAGACCGGTTTTGCCGCGGAACTCTACAATGTTGACCTGCGGCCCGACCAGCAGTACCTGGCAGCGCAGGGCCTCGTCCCCTGCTGTGAGGATACCGCGTCCAGGTTTTCCCCGCAACTCCCCTCATTCCCGTTCAGAACCATCGAGGTGCATATCAGCGGTATCCCCTTCGAAAATAACCCCGTCTGCTCGATTGAGGTGGTACACGAACGGCATGAGTACCTCAGGGGAGAGGAGCCCGTGGTCCTTGCCGATCTTGCTGCCCTTATCAACACCATCGACCCTGATGTCGTGCTCTTCCCCCACTCTGACCTCTGGCTGCCCCGCATCCTCTCTGCGGCCCGAAAGGATGGGATCGTACTCCCGTTCAGCAGGAGCGGCAGGTACAGGAAGATGACTGAGAAATCATACTGGAGCTACGGGAGGACCGAGTACCGGGCAGGATCCCTCATCCCTGATGGCAGGATCCTGATCGATACGACACAGAGCTTCCATTACCGGGAGAGTGGCCTTTCCGGGATCCTGCTCGGGGCCCGCATCACCGGACTTTCCCCGAACTTCACCGCCAGATTTACTTCCGGGACCCTGATCTCGGCGTACGAGGTCTACGAGGCGCTGAGGCTGGGTATTGCCATTCCGTTCCGGAAGAGCGATCCCGAGGCCGTGCGCCGGTTCTGTGACCTGAAGTCAGCCGATCGCGGCGGAATGATGTTCCAGCCCGTGGCCGGGCTCTACGAGCAGGTGTCCGAGATCGACTTCACCTCGCTCTATCCCTCCATCATCGTGCGGTATAACCTCTCCCCAGAGACGCTTGCCCACCCTGACAAGAAAGGGTTCCTGCCCCTGGTGCTCGAGCCGCTCCTTGCGCTGCGGAAAGAGAGCAAGGCACGGAAAGCGGCCGATCCATCCTATGCCGGGATCGACGCGATCCTGAAGTGGATGCTGGTGACCTGTTTCGGGTATACCGGGTATAAAAATGCAAAGTTCGGGCAGATCGAGGTGCACGAGAAGATCACCTGGCATGCCCGGGAGATCCTGCTCACGACAAAGGAGTGTGCAGAGGAGATGGGCTTTGACGTCCTGCACGGGATCGTGGACTGCCTCTGGGTGAGAGGGAGACCGGCCGGGGCGCTGAAAACCCGTATAGAGGAAGTGACCGGCCTACACACCACGCTCGATCTTTATGACTGGATCGTCTTTCTCCCCATGTCCGACGGGTATGGTGCCTACAACCGGTACTTTGGGCGCCTCAGCACGGGCGACCTGAAGGTCCGCGGGATCATGGCACGACGCGGTGATACCCCGCCCTATGTCAGGGAGATGCAGGAGTCCATGCTCTCGGTGATGAAAAAGGCACAAACAAGGGCTGAACTGGCATCATGCGGGGAGGAGGTCAGGGAGCTGTACCGGGAGGCGCAATCCGGGCTCCCCGGTGCCACCCCTTCATCCCTGGCCGTCCGGCGGCAGGTGAGCCGGCTCACCTACTCGCGGAGCTGCCCCGAGGCATCGGCCGTTGCGGCATGCAGCGCCGCAGGGATCAGGGTCGAACCGGGCATGGAGATCGGGTACGTGGTGACCGATGCCAGGAACTGGTCCGTTGAACTGGACTGGCTCGCGAAGCGCTTTGACCTGGGGTACTACCGGAGGCTGCTTGCGAAAGCCTGGGAAGAGATCTCGTTTGCGCTGGAACAGGCGGCGAAATAAAACAGAAGAGGGATCACGCAGGATCCTCCTCACGCCCCTGCGGGCAAAGGATCATGCACACCTGTGCGAGACAGGTTGCCCGTGTGTGTGATCTCTGCACACCGATGGTTCCCCGTATCGTCAGCCCCATGTGAAGGATGAGACGACCGTTCCTTTCCTGTCAATAAGGATCACGGAATCCCCGTCATTGTTGAGCACCGGGGTATCGAGACCCATGAAGAACTCCCCTGTTGATGCCGTCCCGTCCCCGACATGGATCCTCATGACGTCGCCCGGAGAAAGGGTTCCGGCGGGGAGGGTGTAGGAGAAGCTGTCAGAATCGCTGATATGCCAGGACGTGAGGTCTGCAGGTACCGTGCCTCCGTTCCGGATCGTGATATACTCATCGTTCAGGTTCGCAGCATCGTCACCGGCAGCATTGTAGTGAACCGATACAATCGCGACCTGTCCGGCCCCGTCCATCCCGGGTGCAACGCTGCTCCAGATACCGCTCCGGGCACCCATGGCCTCATCCTGGACCGAGAG
>JAJRBU010000112.1 GCA_028679315.1 Methanoregulaceae archaeon | reverse complement strand
GCTTTGTATGAATTTATGGCCTGATCTGTGTTTCCCTCTTCAAGGAGGATATTTCCCAACTTGTAATGGAAATCATCCTGATTCGGAGATAAGCGAAGGGCGGATTGATAAGCCTTGATGGCTTCCTTGTTATTTCCCAGCTTAAGAAAGGCCATTGCCAAATAATCACAAGCATTCAGGGTATTTTCGGACCGGGGGGACAGGCTAATCGCCCTTTTGAATTCCCGGGCCGCAACGTCATATTTCCCATCCTGATAGTAATTGATCCCGCTGGATATGGCGCCTTGGGCAAGGGTATCCATTTGAGAATATTGTTGAGTCGCTATGGAAAAAACTTTATCAGCCGAACTACTAACCAACATATACCCTCTCGAGACAGGAAAAAATTAATCCTTCCTAAATCTTATCGGTTGGAGTCCCCGAAACTTTATTCTCAGATTGCGTCGGGGCGATACCCGCAGTCCCTGTTTGAACTTCTCCCAACATTCAAAGCGGAGATCAAATTTCAGTAAAAGCCCTGCCAACAGGCGGCATTAATCTGGGCAAGGAAAATATTCTTTCTTAGAATTTCTTACAACCGATTTTTCAATCCTCCAACTTTTCCCGCAATTTTCCTTGGGAGGGCGTCACTTTTTCCTTCCTCAGGCGCCTGATCGTAGGAATGCCCTGCGTGACTCTGCCCCTCAACTCCACCGGTACTGTTTCCTCGGCGTAACGGTTTAGAACCTTCTGACTCCCAAAGAGAGATCGATCGACCCATCTTCTTGATGGTTTGGAAAATACCTCCCAGCCATGCTCCATTTGAGGCCATCCGTTCTTAGGGTTATACGAAAGGATAAGCGTGTTTCATTATTAGGTACCTCATCCGCAGCAACCAGCCAGTTGCTATTCATGGAACCGCGCTTCATCAACAAATCCTTCGTTTCTCTTTGTCAATATCTTGACAAGAAGATCGAGAAAAGGCCGTTTCATTCTTGGACCCTGCGTGGAACAAAACATGTTTATTCATATAGTTACGCCTTGATTCCTCCCAAGGGACTCGGAGAAAGCAAATGGTATTGTTATTGCAGAACGGTTCTTGTTAGGGAAAATGCCAATTAGATGACAGGGGATAATTTCCTGCCCGGTCTGCGGCAGAGATAACGAAGGGCTGCTTGTGTTTGGCTGGACAGATTTTCAATCCCTAAGAACGCGGAGAATGACCTGCAGATGAAAATCCTCATCACCGGGATTACCGGTTTTGTTGGCAGCCACCTTGCGGAGTACCTATTGAGTCTGCGAGAAAGCCATAAAATATATGGCCTATGCCGTTGGCGAAGCCCCAAAACAAACCTGGAAGGCATCTGGGATAAATTGGCTTTAGTGGAGTCTGATTTAGGCGATCTGGGCGGTCTCATCAGGCACATGAAAGAAATACGCCCCGATGTCATCTTCCATTTGGCAGCACAGAGTTATGTGCTTACCAGCTTTAACTCACCCGTGCATACGCTGTGGAACAATGTGATCGGAACGGCAAACCTGCTTGAAGCCATAAGGATTTTGGAGATTGATCCGATTGTGCACGTCTGCTCTTCGTCTGAGGTATATGGGCAAGTGAGCGAAACCGATATTCCCATAAAAGAAACATGTCCCTTCAAACCCGCCTCTCCCTACGCCGTAAGCAAGGTGGGAGAGGATATGGTTGCATATCAATATTGGGTCTCCCATGGGATCAGGACGATCCGTACCAGGATGTTCACTCATACGGGGCCGCGTAGGGGGGATGTATTTGCCATGTCGGCATTTGCCAAGCAGATTGCCGGCGCGGAATTGGGCCTCAAAGAACCGATAATTCGGGTAGGAAACTTACAGTCAGTCAGAACGTTTTGTGATGTTCGAGATGCAGTCCGGGCCTACTGGATGCTGGTCAATACCTGCACGCCAGGAGAAGTCTATAACATCGGCGGTAGGAGGACGGTAACAATCGGGGATGCCTTGCAGATGTTGCTATCCAACTCCCGTGTGCTCTGTGAAATTCGGGTAGATCCCGCGTTGCTGCGGCCCTCAGATGTGACTCTGCAGGTTCCGTGCCTTGACAAATTCAAGAAATCCACAGGATGGGAACCCAAAATCCCACTCGAACAAACGCTTAGGGATTTGCTGGACTACTGGAGAAACGAATTATCCCTCCGCCCGGGGGCCTTCCTTACGGTAATAAAGTGAGATCGACCCGAGGATTGCAGGTGCGAAATAGGCAATTCTCTCGCACAAATCGATCCAGAAGCAGAAGATGAAACATGGAATTGGAGATCCAAGAAATTGAGGAGAAGGCCGCTTGGGTACGCCAGCGGGCCTTAGAAATGGTAGTTTCGGCGGGCAAGGGACACATCGGGGGTGCCTTCTCCTGTGCCGACATTCTCGCCACTCTGTACTATGGTGGTCTCTTGCGCTACGACGCCCGCAATCCCGCTTGGGAAGGCCGGGATCGGTTCATCATGAGTAAAGGACATTCGGCAATATCCCTTTACGCCATTCTCGCGGACCTGGGCTTTTTCCCGATTTCCACGCTTGATTCCTTTTGCAAGAAAAAGAGCATGCTTGGCGGGCACCCGGATCGGAACATTCCAGGCATTGAAGCCGACACCGGCTCCCTTGGCCATGGCTTGGGCATCGGAGCGGGAATGGCCTTGGCTGCAAAGCAGGACGGGCAAGATCATCTCACGGTTGTCCTGCTCGGAGATGGTGAATGCTATGAAGGTTCGGTCTGGGAGGCAGCGCTATTTGGGAGCCATCACGGCCTTAAAAACCTGATCACCATCGTGGACCGCAACGGCCAATGTGCAACCGATTTTACCGAAAGGTGCGCAGCGATGGAACCTGTTGTCGCCAAATGGCGGGCGTTCAACTGGGAAGTAAGAGAAGTGGATGGTCATTCCTGTGAGAAGCTGATAGAAGCATTCCGAACGATGCGAGCAAGAGATTCGAACAGGCCTCTTGCATTTATCGCGTCCACCGTAAAAGGAAAAGGATCTTCCTTTATGGAACGGAAGGTGGAGTGGCACCATGCGGTTCCCAAAGGGAAACACTTAGAGATGGCAAGACTCGAAATCAGGAGGGGGATGTCCTAACATGCGCTCCCAGACAAAAGGCGCAGCGATTGACATAAGGGATGCCTTTTTTGACGAACTCTACACGATTGCGGAGCAAGACAGGAATGTCGTCTTCTTGACCGCCGATATGGGCGCCTTCAGTCTTGAACGGTTCCGGCGCGACTTTCCAGATCGTTTTATCAATGTCGGTATTGCGGAACAAAATCTGGTGAGCGTTGCAGCGGGGCTTGCCCTGGCAGGCAAACGGGTGTTTATCTATGCCATCATCCCTTTTATCACGCTGCGTTGCCTTGAGCAGATCAAGGTCGACCTGTGCGTCATGAAACTTCCTGTTGCCATTATCGGATCCGGCGCTGGTTTCACCTACTCGAGCGATGGTCCAACGCACCATGCCATCGAAGATGTCTCGATCATGCGCGCCCTTCCGGGCATGACTATATACAACCCCAGTGATCAGGTAACTGCCAAGCGGGCGGCGCGACTCGCGGCGCAGGGGACTGGACCCGTATATGTCAGGCTGGATAAAGGAGCCTGGCCGATGCTCTATCGCCCTGACGAAAACCTATCAACAGGCTTGGCCCTTTTACGCAACGGATCAAAATTACTCATCATTGCAACGGGATGCATGACTCACGCTGCTCTTCAGGTGGCTGAGGAGCTACAACAATCAGGCATTAATCCCGGCGTTGTAGATCTGTTTCAGGTGAAACCTCTTGACGAAGAGCTCCTCGAAATCGTTCAAGAATA
>JAJRBU010000225.1 GCA_028679315.1 Methanoregulaceae archaeon | reverse complement strand
TGCGGGACCGGGACAGCGGGGAACTTCCCTATACCATCACGGTCCGGTACACCGATGAATATGGTACCCATACTGTAGAAAAACACTTAACCTTGAGTGTTTCCCCACCGGATTATACCAGTCTTATCCTCATTATTATCATCATTGCCTTTGTGTGCGCTGGCGGAGTCTGGTACCTGAGAACCAAGAGGAGATAAGATGACTTCCACTCTCCAGGTCTCCGCGATCCTTGCGGTGAGGAGTCTTGTGCGGGGGAACCGGTTCACCACCGGCCTCACCATCCTCATCATGGGGCTTGTCTTTGTGATGATGCTCTTCCAGCCATCGATCCTGGGGGGGTTCATCAAGGCCGCCAATGACCAGGTCATCGATTACAGTTATGCCAATATCGCGATTGAGCCAAAGGAGCACCAGCCGTATATTGAGAATGTACAGAACCTGCGGGAAAAAATTAACCAGATCCCCGGCGTTGTCGCAACGTCGCCTCGCTACACTGCGGCAGGGACATTCACGTTCAGGGAGACCTCACTCGGAAAGACCCTGATCTCCGTGACACCGGCTGATGAACAGTATGTGTTGAAGGTCTCATCAAAGATCATTGCCGGTGAATTCCTGAGTGACGGTGACCGTGACGAAATCGTGATCGGTGCCCTGCTTGCCGGTCACAAGGACACGAAGCTCGACAAGGTGAAATCCCTCGGGGGAGTTGAAGTCGGCGACTCGATCGATGTAACCTTTTCCAACGGCGTAGTGAAACGGTACCATGTCAAGGGGATATTTCAGACCAATTCAGATGCCGTCGACCAGACTGCATTCATCACCACCAGGGAGATGGAATCGGTGACCGGGCTCTCAGATAAGGCCTCGCTCGTCCTCGTCAGATTATCCACCAATGGCAATGAAGAGGAGTTCCGTACTACGATGTTGCAGTACGGCATCCAGGAACCAATTAAGACCTGGGCTGAAGAAGGTGCGGGATTTGTCGCGGATATCAACACGAGTTTTGGCCTTGTCATCTCCATTATGACCGCTTTCTCGCTCGTGATCGGGGCAATTGTCATCTTCATTGTGATTTTCATCAACACAATTAATAAGCGCAAGCAGATCGCCATAATGAAAGCAATCGGGATAAAAAAGGAGATCATCATCAACAGCTACCTGATTCAGGTGGCCTGTCTCTGCCTGGCCGGGATCATCGTCGGCATTCTCCTCTTTGAGGGCATCACCTGGTACCTGACCATGAAGCCGCTCCGGTTTCCGATCGGGGATGTCCCGCCGCTCATAGATCCCGGAAGGATTCTTGTAAGCATCATCAGTCTTGTCATTGTCTCACTTATCGGGGGATATATCCCGGCGTGGAAGACAGCAAAGGAAGAGATCCTCGATGCCATGAGGGGATAACATGATCCAGACGCAAGATTTGAAAAAAATATACCGGATGGGTGCTGTCGAAGTCCATGCCCTGAGAGGAGTCTCCCTTGAGATAGGAAAGGGGGAATTTATCGGGATCGTGGGACCATCGGGGAGCGGGAAATCAACCATGCTACATCTGCTCAGTCTTTTGGATAACCCGACCAGTGGGTGTATTCATATTGATGGTATGGATGTCCTGAAACTATCTGATGAAGAGCGGACACTCTTCCGGCTGAACAACCTCGGGTATGTCTTCCAGGACTATGCCCTGATATCTGAATTATCCGTGCTGGAAAATGTCTACCTGCCCTGTCTTGTCCGGGGCAGTCCGCTTGAGGTGTGTGTACCGGCAAGTAAAGAAATTTTAAATGCTGTGGGCCTCGCGGACCGTCTGGAGCATATGTCCTATGAACTATCCGGAGGGCAGCAGCAGCGGGTCTCGATCGCCCGGGCGCTTGTAAACAAGCCACGGATCCTGTTTGCAGACGAACCCTGCGCCAACCTCGATACTACAACATCGCGGCAGATCCTGGAACTGTTCCGGAAACTGAACCGTGATCTCGGTCAGACCATCGTCATGGTCTCCCATGAGCCATGGCATACGGAATATTTCGACCGGGTGATCACGCTCCAGGACGGTGAGATTCGTGCAGGGTAAGAAAAGAAAACTCCTTTCGGTGGATTAAACCACAGGCGGTTTAAAGTGCTCCCCAGACGCATGGGAATGAACTATTTGCACGCTCTGTTTGAGGAAGGATTGCGACCTGTTCACCATATGTTGGGAATGATCCACTAGGGTCAATTGTGAATGTCGATCATGTCCATGTTGCCCCATGTATATACGAATAAACCAGAGTAGTTCTTTCACGAACGAGGCAATGGGTGCAGTTTCCCCTGAATGTACTGGGATAACCCGAATCCTCAAATAATGGAAATAATAAGTAATTTGTATTCTCCGTATACATTGGGATGGACCAACGAACTGCTTGTCGAAATCGGAAAAGATTTTGCGTTCCCCGAAATACCGGGATGAACCACAGCTCGTGTTCGGGAATGTCGTAAACAGAAGTGTTCCCCGTATGTACAGGGATCGATTTCCTCATTTTTCATTCAAAAAAAAGAGATTACCGTGTTAACCACGGATTATATGAGTTTGAAGATGGGGTGGTTTTCTGACTTGACATCGACACCCAGTGGGCGCATTGCTTCAAGTAAAACGATATCCGTGTAGGCCTGTGCGGTCATCATTGCTTCTACGTTCTCGATTGGGCCGTACATGATAAGATTTGCACCGAGCGTGCTTGCGATCATGTTACAGCCGATATCGGGCGCGGACCACGCTGCCTGCTTCATACCCTCCAATCCCCCAAGATAGTGGTGTGACATCTGCTGGAGGAGGAGGTCCTTCCCCTTATACCCAGCCGCCATGACTGAGGGGGTTTTGCTGGTTCCTTTCCAGCGTTTGAGCCAGGTCCACGCGACCGTCATGTTGTGGTATGCACCACCGGTCGGGTAGCCGTGGATTGCCTTGCAGGCAAGGATCTCACGGTATGCACTCCCGGAACCGAGACCGAGCGGAGTTGCTGCAGTGTCAAGAATC
>JAJRBU010000076.1 GCA_028679315.1 Methanoregulaceae archaeon | reverse complement strand
CGCAAGGGCAGGGCAGGACGTACCATCGCCATGAAACGTCTTTTTTATCCCGGTGACAGAGAGGACAGGTTCCGGCATCATTCCTTCCCCTCCCATATAAAGTACCTTGCATGACCTGCCCGGAAGATCATGTCCGCGCCGAGACCGATGATACCGATGATGACCATCCCGGCTCCAATCACGTCGAGCTGGCCAAGGTTATAGGCGTACATGATCAGGAAACCGAGACCGGCCGTGGTGCCGGGGAGCATCTCGGCGGCCACCACGCACATCCATGCGATGGCGAACGAGACCCGGAGTCCGGTCCAGATCCGGGGAAGGGCTCCGGGAAAGACCACGGTCCGCAGTTTCTCGAACGTCGTGGCATGGAACATCTCGGCAACCTCGATCCACCTTACCCGTATTCCCTTGACCCCATCAACCGTGTTGATCAGGATAGGGAAGAATGCACCAAGTGCGATGATGAACAGGATCGAGTTGATCCCGATCCCGAACCATGCGATGGCAAAGGGCATCCATGCTATTGGGGGGATTGGGCGGAGGATTTGGATAGCAGGGTTGAGGTACGCTTGGACCTCGTATGACCACCCGATGATGAGGCCAAGCGGGATTGCCAGTGCTGCCGCACAGAAAAATCCGGTGAGTACCTCTTTCAGACTTACCATGGTGTTTGCAATCAGGCTCTCCCCGCCGAGCACCGGCTGTGCCGGGTGAAACAGCACATCGGCGATTTCGGTGAGCGAGGGAAGGATATAGTTATTATCGATCACCAGTGCAGCACATTCCCATGCTACGAGCAGAAGTACGATGACTATCAGCCCTTTTCCGTATTCACGAACCTTCTGTCTCGAAATCAGTACCATATAACGTCACCGTAATATTCTCGTATGCACATGCTTCACGTACCATCTCCTCCTGGATGGAACTCTGGACCGTAGCAATGATCACAGGCCTGCCGGCAGCAGACCGATCCTTTGCCCAAAGGACGAAATCAGTCCAACTCCGCAAGGGCGAACCGTTTGGAACAACGAGACCGGAACCACCTGTGTTGATGGATTGAATGATGGAGGCAGGATTACCAAGTGCTATCTGGAGTTCCGCGGGGACAGAGCCGACGTATGCCCCTTCAAGGGCGTTCTGGCCTATTGTCGTCATGATCCCTCCTCCTGACTGTCCCATGATAAGGTTGATATGGGCAGCCACCGTCCCGTTTAGAAGAAGCGTGCAGGAGACCGGCCGGGAAAGGGAGGGATCATCCGGGACGATGCAGAATCCGTACTTGTCGCAGAAATACTGGGAATCCTTGACCATCACGTATACGGGGGCATAATTGTCGCTTGAGGGGATGTACCCGATATTGAGGGTCGGGATAACTGAATCCAATGCCGGCACAGTGGTGCCATTCAGGAACGATGCAGCCCTGGTGGTTACCGTGCGGTCAACCCACATCAGGGGATCGTAACTTCCGGATTCCCCTGTCATTGAATCGATGGTGTACTGAACGATCGAGGCCTCCGGTGGTGCTGCATCGGCAGTAAATACCATATTTTCAAAGGACCGCTGCTCGACCGTGATTGGGTCAAGCGTTCCCTGAGGGGTGAGGATCGGGCCCTTGCCGTACACCCAGTTCGCGGTGATATTCTCGGCAAGGGCCTTGTCCTCGTTTGTGTGGTCGATGGCGGCCGTTGTGAGGGCTGAAAGCAGTGCTGCGAGGTCAGGATTCGCTTCAATCACATCTTCCCGTAACACCAGGATATTGATGGCAGCGTTGTCCCATTTTCCTGGCGGCGGAAGATCGGAAGGAACCGCGATCCGTTTTCCGATACCGGACAGCTCGGCGTTGGCGACAACAGGCTCCCAGATCAGGAATGCATCGATCTGGCCGGTATTCAGCAGCTGTGCCATGGATCCTGATGATGCGTAAAGGAGTGAAACAGAAGGGGTTGTATGACGATGAGGAAAAAAACCGGGTGCTGAGGGGTGCATCAGAAGAAGGATGGCGATCAGGACACATCCTGCAAAGATCAGATACCGTATGAGGTGGAATTCTCCCATTGATGGATCGCTTGCATGGGTGTACAAGCTTATTCTATTTATGCTGTGGGAAAATCTCTTTGGGAATGAGATAAAGATACGGTGGTGAAGCATTGGCTGCAAGTCTCTAGCTCCTCTCTCATGATCTGTATCTGCTACTCTCTTACAGGTGCATACCTTGTCACCGACTTCCCGGCGAATCTGAACGGCCTAGGTGGGAGGAGAAGAGAAATATTGTTCCATCCTCGCAACAAAAGCATTGATAGGAATCATGGAAGGTATGCTGTGGTGGATTGAATTTCCCTTTACAGTGACTGGGACCGTTCCATTTGTATGCGGAAGGATGCAGTCTGGGACGTATCGGAAAATATTAGAGGGGTTCGATCAGGATCCGGTAGTCGTTGCCTGATTTTTCCAGCAGTTTGATTCTCAGGTTATTTGCCTGGTCGATAAATTCATCATTCTCTCCGACATCAAATGCCGCTCCTTCACGGTAAGGAATGCCGGGATTGGCATCGATCAGCGTAACCGGGGCTTCTCCCTGGTGGCATTCCGCGATACGATCATCGGCAAACATGATGAGGATGCCATGATCAGGCAGGATTTTATCGATCTGTGCACGATTCTCGATTAAGTAGTATGTGGATGAAGAGATCGGAATCCTGATAGCCAGCACATCACCAGAAGAATCCTCAAGATAAGAAAGTACCACTTCAGTCCGGTTGTCCGGGTGCACAGTCAGGATCTTCTCTTCTCCCAGCCATCCCAGCCGTATCCGGGTCCAGGAGCAGATACCAGGCGGTGAGGTGTCATTCCTGTAGAAATGGCAGGACATGGGATCCCAGTACCCCATATTGATCATGGAATTGCGGAACACCTCCAGTTCAGGGCCCGGCTTTGCCTGAAGGTCATGGTCATAGAGGCAGGGAACCATCCGGTTTCCGTCTTTTTACTCCGCCAAGGATGTGGGCAATGTCATGGAAGTTTGTCCCCATATGGGCCTGGGGAGGTGAAAATGGCTACGCCCCCTTGTATGACCTCTCCACTGGGTGCTGTGAGGACACTCGTCTCGGTCCACCCCAGCATTCCCGGATGACCACAAAGGCCGACCATTCCATAATCAGGAGTAAGGACCCCGAGCTGGATCACTACAAAATCATAATCGGAGAAGTCGTAGTCAGCATCTGCTGCAACCAGTACATCCTGGATAAGATTGCGCACCCTGGTCCGGTTCACCTCCAGATTTCGGGAGGAAATCCGGTAGTAAGAGCTCTCATGCTGGAGGGTATACCATGTTTGGGTTACTTCTCCGTTCAGGCAGACTGCTCCATACGACATACTGGATATAGGAATTGACCTGGGTATTGTACCGGTTCACAAAGAAATTCCTCTCAAGAGGGTGTTTTACATCCGGAAATTCCACGAGGATAATCAGTGGCTTCAGCTCTTTGCAGGGTGTTGAAACAAAAGGCTGTACCGGGGTCGTACCTGCAGGAGGAACCTGCGATGCGGTTGTAGGTATCAGTGTCGGGGAACCAGAGTCTGTTTCACGGGACCTTGTCATGCACCCGGATACTGTTACCAGGAGGATAAGCAGGAAGATGACGAGAATTTTTTTTCATATCGCATCAGGGATCAATGCAGAGAGATAAAAACATATTCCAGTGCAGGGAACGGGTAGTATCTATGGTCAGAAATCAGTCTCAAGGAATGGACGCCGATGCGATGGAACAATTCATGCAGGCAGCCATACAGGAAGCAAGGCAGGGACTGTCCGAAGGGGGAATTCCTATCGGCTCAATCCTCGTGATCGATGGAACAATTGTGGGGAGAGGGCACAATCGCCGGATCCAGAAAGGGAGTGCGGTTCTCCATGCCGAAATGGACTGTCTTGAGAATGCAGGCCGGCTGGGTTATCACGATTATCGCCGCGCAATACTCTTCTCCACCCTCTCGCCGTGCGACATGTGCAGCGGGGCTGTCCTGCTCTACAAAATTCCGACTGTCGTGATTGGGGAAAACCAGACGTTCCAGGGACCTGAGGACTATCTCCGGTCGCGTGGCGTGGAACTGGTGATTCTCAACGATGGGGAATGCATCAGGATGATGAAGGATTTTATCGCGGGCAATCCGAAGTTATGGAATGAAGATATAGGGGAAGAGTAGCAGGGTGTTTCGGAAAGGAATGGACAGATGGATCGTAATCGATGGGAGGTGAATACCTTACCATGTACCCATGCTCGTTCACTTTTGTTTGCAGAGATGTAAATTTTTGTAATCTTCTCCTGCCCCCCACCAATAAAAAATTGGCCGGAATGATTGCAGGAGAAAGACACGAAAGCGTATATGTAAGACGACGAATCAAAAAGCAAGGACCAGGGGAATCATTCTATGGAAAAGAATCATCATGAGATTCAGCATCTCACTGCCGCAGATTTTCGGCGAGACCCTTTCGAGAAGGTGATCCTTCCCATCGGGTCGCTTGAAAGCCACGGGGACCATCTCCCATTCGGCACCGATTCGCTCACCGCATACCTGCTTGCCCTCGAAGTCGCCCAAAGAGTTCCGAATACCGCCGTTCTCCCTCCTCTCCCGTATGGGATGAGCGAGGCATACAAAGAGTTTCCCCTCACGGTCTCTCTCCGTCCCGAGACCGAGACCGCGATCATCGGTGATATTCTCGAATCCCTGCACCGGGAAGGGATCAAAAAGGTCTTCATCCTGAATGGTCATGACGGCAATATCGCCTCGATCGAGATGGCATCCCGCACGGTAAAGGCAGCACATCCCGGGATGAAGATAGTCTCCCTCGATGCCTGGTGGAATACTCTTGGCCAGCTGCTCCCGCCAGACTTTTTTGAAGTATGGAACGGTCTCGGACACGGGGGAGAAGGCGAGTTGTCGATAGGGCTTGCCCTCTTCCCCGAGCTCTGCGAGCCCGGGCTTGCCAGGGGCGTTGTCCCCCGGCTTCCACCCTATGTCGATGTAAAGTGGATGTTTTCAGAGCTGACCGATTGTGGAGCGACCGGAGATCCCACGAAAGCCACCAAAGAGAAAGGAGTCAGGATAAAGGAGGCCCTCGTCGATGCCATTGTGGGAGTGATCACCTCCCTGGACGAGTCCGGGTGGGACTTCCGGTCACCGGAAGTGAAGGGGGTGGATTCTCGTAATCGAAGGTAACCGCGGTGCCGGTCTAGAGTCGGTAATTATCGGTGGCTTGTGATAACAGGGAACAATGGGACCGTATCTTTTTGTTCCTTCCTCTTCCATAGACTACCGGGATAAAACATGGATTTTTCAGAATGTATCGGATTTGCAAACGAGAACCCGGTAACCTTTATTGCCACTACTGATGGCGATCAACCCCGTGTCAGGGCATTTGCGATGTGGTTTGCAGACAGGAACGGTTTTTACTATCACACCGGCACACCAAAGAGTGTCTATTCCCAGCTCTCAAAGAATCCGAAAACAGAACTCTGTTTCTTTGCACCGGATCCACAGGGTGCCGGGAAAATGATGAGGGTGACCGGCCAGGTCGAGTTTCTTAATGATAAAGCCCTCGAAGAGCGATTGTACAGGGAGCGGCCATGGGTCAAAGACCTGTTGAGAACCGGGCCAAAGGATGCAAAGGTTGTCATTTTCCGCGTAGCCCACGGAGAAGTGTATTTCTGGACAATGGAGTACAACATGCGGGAACAGGAAGCACCCCGTGTGAAGTTCTGATCACGAATCTCCCTCTCCCATTAATCCATTCCCTTTTTTCAGAATGGTCTCAGGCTATCATTCTCTCCGTCTTTCCTCACACCCCCGGATTGTTTTCACACACAGGGGAATACAAAAAAAA
>JAJRBU010000007.1 GCA_028679315.1 Methanoregulaceae archaeon | reverse complement strand
GTCAGAATAGGCATGAGAAGTTTTCCGGCGATTGGTTTGGCATCAGGACTCTTGAAAAACTCTTGGAGTAACTCTCTCCCTTTTGGAGAGCTGAGGAATTTGAGGATCTCTCTCTTACCATCTGGAGATGAGAGTTCTCTCTCCAAAATAACGCCAACTATTCCGAAATCGAGCATAATTTTCCTTCCTTTATTATAAGAGGACTCTCTTTCACTAATAATGGTCGATTTAACACGACTCCTTCAATTCTCATGATTGAACTATCATCTATTTCATTGAGAATGCCACCGTAGGTTAATAATTCCAGGGACCAATTAGGCTCTTGTGTGAAGTTCAATTATTATTATCTCACCTATATCCTTCAAGCCCTTATTGTCCTGACGTCAGCCTATAGTTTCCATATCGGGTATTATGCGGGTACCTTTTTTGGTCTTGTTGCGGTAGGCCTCTCCCTTATACCTGTACTTGTTCACAGGAGACTGCATATTGTAGTTCCCTGGGAGGTCACTTTTCTCATCGCCCTGACCCTGTTCCTTCACATCGGAGGATATTCGTATCTCTGGTACCTGCACCTCTACCCTTACTACGACAAGTTTGCGCACCTGATTGCATCCATGACCGTGGCGCTGCTGGGTTTTCTTGCAGTCATCATCATCATGCGTGTAAGCCCATACCTTCGGTTCGAACGATGGGAAATCTTCTTCTTCATAGTGATTTTTACCCTTGCATTTGGTACAATCTGGGAGATATGGGAATTTACCATGGATACCTTGGCCGGTCCGTACCTGACAAAACCACTGCAGCAGGGAAATACCGATACCATGCTCGACCTGATCACCGACCTTTGTGGAGGGCTGATCATTGCCCTTTTAGGGACCTATTACCTCAAACGGAAAAGTGCGAATGAGTGGGCGGATACACTCATAGAGCCGGGATTCGATAAAATTGCTGCCCGATTAAAGCGGTAGGAATACTGGTCTGTTATATTTGAGGGAACTAAGGGGATATCGCTTCGCAGGTAATTACCTCCCTCAAATTTTTTCCAGTTCATTTGCTTTATAAACGAACGCAGAGTTCACTTCTTAATTGTCGGTATCCTTCTGCAAACGACAATAATCTGCTCGAACAATCACTCAATCCCAGGCCCCGGAACTCATTATGGAAATGGAAGCAACTGGAAGTTCGGGAATGACAGGCGAGACCCCATTCCATCTCTTACCTCCGGAAGAGGTGTTTGCTGCCCTCGAAACCACAAGAAATGGATTGCCTCCAGATCAGGTCCAGCATAGAAGGGAACGATATGGAACGAATGATATCTCCCGCGCACGGAAACAATCGGCGATAGTACGTTTCCTGGAGCATTTCAAAGATATCCTCGTACTCATCCTCCTCTTCGCGGCAACCATATCAATTTTTGTCGGGGATATCGAATCCGCAATCATCATCTTCTTTATTGTCATCGCCAGCGTGACATTGGACTTTTACCAGGAGAACAAGGCAGGAAATGCAGCGGAACTTTTGAGACAGAAGATCGGCAGTCATGCGACTGTGATTCGCGAGGGCCGGCAACAGGAAGTTCCCATCGTCGACCTGGTCCCTGGGGATATCATCCAGCTGTACGCAGGGGACATCGTTCCCGCCGATGCCGTGGTAATCGAAGAACAGGATCTGTTCCTAAACCAAGCTGCATTAACCGGCGAGCCTTTTCCTATTGAAAAACATGGAAAACCAGCTCCGCAAGGGACCCCCGTCACCGAAGCGGAAAATTATGTGTTTCTTGGGACTTCGGTGGTAAGCGGAACCGCCACCGCGATAGTGACACGTACCGGGATGGCAACCGAATTTGGCAGGATCGCCCGGACCCTGATTGACCGGCCGGAAGAAACGGAATTCGAACGGGGGCTGAAACACTTCAGCTTCCTGATGTCCCGGTTTATTTTTGTCCTGGTCATCTTCGTCTTCTTTATCAATGCTTTATTCCGTCACGGGGTGCTGGACTCGCTGCTTTTTGCCGTCGCACTGGCAGTCGGGATGACACCGGAACTCCTCCCGATGATCATGTCCCTGAATCTGTCGAAAGGGGCCATCGCTATGGCAGAGAAGGGGGCGATCGTCAAGCATCCTGAATCAATCCAGAACTTCGGAAGCATGGATATCCTCTGCACGGACAAGACTGGAACCCTGACAGAAAACCGGATAGCGCTCATCGAATACTTGGATCCCGATGGCCGTTCCAGTCATAAGGTCCTTTACTATGCCTTCCTGAACAGTTATTTCCATTCCGGGATCAGGAATCCCCTTGATGAGGCGGTTATCGCCCATGGTCAGCAGGATCCGGGAGACTTCCGGAAAATCGATGAGATTCCTTTTGATTTTGTCCGGAGACGCCTCTCGATAGCAGTCTCTCACGGACAACAGAGAATCCTGATCTCGAAAGGAGCGCCTGAGGAGGTCCTCCGAATCTGCACGTCCATCGAACGGGGAACTACTACAGCTCCCCTCACCGCGCAAGACCAGGAGATCGTCTCCTCGCTTTACCAGGCCAATAGCACGGAGGGATACAGAACCCTTGCCGTCTGTTACCGGAATCTCGGTGGCAACCAGGACCACTTCAGCGTTGACGATGAGAGGGACATGATCCTCATTGGCCTAGTTACGTTTATCGATCCACCAAAAGATTCTGCCAGGGAATCGGTACGACAGCTAGCAGAGTCCGGAGTCGGACTAAAAATCCTGACCGGGGACAACGAACTGGTAACGCGAAAGATCGCTTCCCTTCTCGACCTCGAGGTAAAGGGAGTTCTCTCAGGGAGAGAAATCGAGCAGATGGACAGGCAGGTGCTCTCCCGGGTGGTAGAGGAGGTAACCATATTCTGCCGCATGACCCCGGTCCAGAAGAACCGGGTTATCAATGCGTTACGACAGGACGGCCATGTGGTGGGATTCATGGGGATGGGATCAACGATGCCCCCTCGCTCAGGGAGGCCGATGTGGGGATCTCGGTCCAGAATGCCGTGGATATTGCAAGAGAATCTTCTGATATTATCCTCCTGGATCAGGACCTGCACATCCTCCACGATGGCGTGATCGAAGGCCGGAAGACATTTGGAAATACCATGAAGTATCTCCTCATGGGATCGAGTTCCAACTTCGGCAACATGTTCAGTGTGGCGGGTGCATCCCTGTTCCTTCCGTTTCTCCCTATGCTGCCCATCCAGATTCTGCTGAATAACCTCCTCTATGATCTTTCCGAGTCCACTATCCCCACCGACAACGTAGATAGCTCGTATGTCAAATCCCCTAAAAATGGGATATGGATTTTATCAAAAAATTCATCCTTCTGTTCGGTCCGATCAGCTCGATCTTCGATTTCCTTACGTTCTTCATTCTCCTTTTTGTATTCAATGCAGGGGCTTCCCTCTTTCAGACCGCCTGGTTCATCGAATCGATCTGCACCCAGACACTGGTCATATTCGTGATTCGTACACGAGTCGTACCATTCTACCGGAGCAGACCGAGTAATCTCCTGCTTGGGAGCACCATCCTGGTAGTCGCCTTTGCATGCGTCCTGCCGTTTACCATCCTGGGGAACATCTTTGGATTTGTCCACCCCCCTCTGGCGTTCTTTGCCATGCTGGCAGGGCTATTGATATGCTACCTGGTGACCGTTGAGGTTGCAAAGGGATGGTTTTACCGGAACTATTCATCGTATCTCGAGCAGAAACCGGGAGCATCCCTAAGTGGTGTCCCTGAAACATGAGCATCTCCAGGATGATGGCCACGGGAACTCGTTCGCGGGTATCAACGCTGGTCTGAAGAAGTGTCGTGCTTTGCATGCACTGAAAAGAGGATCATATTTTTCTATTCTCTCTCTAGAAAGGTAACTGCTTGAATTGAGCAACGTGATGACAATGATTCGTAAAGTATCAGCCATACTCGTGCTGCTCTTTCTCATCCTCTCCGTCATGAGTCTCCCGGTAATGGCGGCCGGTGGAAACGGTGGGTCGTCAGGATCGGAGGGAGCTGGTTCCGGGGAACCCGGGGGAGATGGAAACGGCGGCAGTTCGGCAGGAAATGGTGCTGGGACCCAAACAAGCCAGGCCGGCTCTCAGGCGCAGGCAACCCAGGAGACACAGGAGCGGACACCGCAGGAGACGGTCGAACAACCCGGGGTCCGGATCACCCTGCAGGACCAGACACAGGGCCGGACCGGAGTCGAAACTACCGAGGCCGATATCATCCGGCAGAGGGACCGTGATACGTTCTTCCGGCAGGTCAGCCTGCTGGAACAGAATCTCTCTCAGGACCAGGATCGTGTACAGGCCCAGGTGGATGTCGCTCTCTATGCCCTCTCCAGCACAGGGAACGTGACCGGGAGAGCAGGGCCCGAACTCACCCGCCTGGCAGGGGAGATCAACACTACGTATTCTGATGCACTCCGGGCAGAGCAGCAGATCACCAACCGGAGTGCTTTCATGCGGATGCTCATCGGGGGTGACCAGGAAGCGGCCGGCCTCTTAATCCAGTATGCGGACCAGAACCAGCAGCGTATCCAGCAGATGGAGCAGCTGCTCGCGAACTGTTCCGACTGCGACCCGCAGGTCCGGATGCTGCTGGTAGATCAGGTCCAGGCTCTCTCCCAGGAACAGAACCGGCTCCTCACTCTAGGTCAGCAGGAGCAGGGTGACAGAGGACTGTTCGGCTGGTTGTCCGGAGGTTCACGTCTGCCTGCCGGTACCGGTCAGGCTGCCGCATTAACGGCCGATGAAAAATACTGGCTGACCTATATGCGGGAAGAAGAGAAACTCGCCCGGGATGTCTATCTCTCCCTCGGCAGCACCTGGAATATCCCGATCTTTTCGAACATCGCCCAGAGCGAGCAGGTGCACATGGACTCCATGAAAACCCTCCTCGACCGGTATGGATTGCCGGACCCGGTGGCGGGCAAGGCACAGGGAGAGTTCACGGATCCTGTTCTTCAGAAACTCCACGATGACCTGATCGCCCAGGGCAGCGTCTCAAGTGTCGAGGCGCTCAAGGTTGGGGTATTGATCGAGGAGACCGATATCCGTGACCTGAATAAGGCAATTGCCACGACGCAGAAGAAGGACATCAGGACGGCATACAACAACCTGCTGCAGGGGTCCATGAACCATCTCAATGCCTTTGAAGCGAACCTGGCGTGAGAGGAAACCCCCTCTCATTTTTTATTCACTGACTCCCATACCCCGACAGCGATCGGTGCACCGAGAAGGAGGCGCCTGACCGTGTGCAGCACGATTGCCTGGCGGCCTTGGTCGAGACTGTCCCGGAACGAAACGAGGAGCCCGATCAACGGCTCGTAATATTCTTCCTCCATCAGGTCAATGGAATCAAAAGCCCGCAACAGGGAGACCACCGAGTTCTGGTTGATGGGGGCAAGCTCCCTGAGTATATCTCCAAGCAATTCTCTCCCCTCCGGAGTCTGTAACGAAATCTTCCGGTTTGCGGCAAATGTGCCGTAGAGAGCCCGGTGATCGTTTACCTGGTTGATATCAAAGACCGGAAATTTCGCTGCCTTGCGGATGAGGGATACCGCATCGGGAGCCGAACATCCCCCGACAGCGGACAGGTACGCCTCCCAGCTGACCGGGTGGATGGCGGCAGTGGCACTGAATTTCTCGAGGATTGCCGCCCGGTCACCCGCGGTGCCGTTCAGGTAGAGTGAAAAAGCCCGGAGGCGATCAGTTGCAACAGCGCCCGTCTCAATCTGTGTACGCAGGAGATCGTGGATTTCGGGCTCACCGAGCGTTGAAAGGAGAGAGAGACAGAGGTTCTTCACCTGTCGTTCCTTGATCGAGCCCGCCTGAACCTCCATCGGTGCCAGAAGGGATAGTCTCCGGTCATGGTGGCGGTACATTTCCAAAAGCCGCTCTTTATAGCGGAGCGCGATGGCATGCTCGATAGTCCTCCGGGCGGCATACAACGCCTGGTAGCGATGGGCATAATGAGGATCATCCACCGTATCAAAGAGCGTGAGGAGGAGTCCGCCGAGTTGCCGGGTCAGGTCTTCATCAGTGAGGAGACTGAAGTACAGGCCGGTATAGTCTTCTCCGGGCACCTGGCCAGGGGTATCAATGAGTCGGATCATCTCCCTTTCTGCCAGCCGGTACAGGGCGAGAAACCGGTTGACGATATCGCGGTCGCGTTCAGCCTTGAGCCGGAGCGCAATCTCATCAGCATCGTGCCTCACCTTGCCATAAAACGAGCATTCCCGGTTCAGCGACAGGAATGCCGGCTCCCAGGTATTTTCAAAAGTGATCACCGCTTCCGGGCTATCCATGCGTATCATTGTCTCAGCAATATCGTTGCCGTCTTTATCGACCAGGGCTGCCCGGAAAGGTACTATCCAGAAAGTACCCTTTTCAGGCATTGACTGGTGAGCGGTTATCGTATAACGGGAGTGTTCCCGGTCATACGAACCGATCACCGTGACGATCGGAAACCCGGTCTGTTTCAGCCAGGTCCTCGCCATCCCGGAAAATGCCTGGCCTGACACCTCCTCCATCGTTGAAATCCACTGCTGCCAGGTGGCATTTCCATGCCGGTATCGGGAATGGTAGAGGTCAAGTCCCCTGACAAACTGCTCTTTCCCCATGAGGGTTTCGATCATCCGGACGAATTCAGCTGCCTTGACGTAGGTGATCCCGGTAATCAGGTCGTTGGGGTCATTGAACCCGTCGGGTTCGATAGGCAGGGATGCCGACCCTGCATCAAGGGCAAACGTACCGGTCGCCGGAGCATAGAGACCAAGGACCGTCTGGAGCCTGGAATAATGCTCGCCAAAAAGGTACGCATGGAACTTATTTTCCATGAATGCGGTTACGGCTTCATTCAGCCAGAGTTCGAACGGAGTCTTTCCCGTCACTTCGGAGCCGTTCAGGTTATGATAGAATTCATGCACCTTGACCCGGATCATGTATTCAAAAGCTGGATCAGTCATCTGGGGAAAAGGCATGATCCGGTTCATGGTGATCGTGGTATTCCCGACATTTTCCATGCCACCGAAATCCGAATTCTGCATACCGATCTCCCGATACACGGTGCCTGTGTACCGATAACCAGGGAGAATTTCTGCTCCCAGGTTCCTGAGCTGACTTCGGATCTTTGCCAGGGTTTCTGGATCACGCTGGTCTTCTTTCAGATGATCCCGTTGCCTGACCAGATCGGCGATTTTCTCCCTGATATCAGCCTGCTCATAGCTTCCCGGACCAGTGAACAGGTATACCCAGAGGATCGCATCGGCGAGCACCCGGAGAGCGTATTGTGCAATTTCAGGGTCTGATCCAGGCGGGACCACCAGTTCGAGCATGAACCGGCTGCCATCAGGATACTCAAATTCACGGGAGAAGGTAGCATAGGTCCCGGCACACAGGAAAAAGAGGTAGGGGGCCATGGGGGTGAGGGAATTGTCATACGTGATGCTTACTTTCCCGGGACCATCGGGATGCCGGGGAATAACCACGTTCCCGTTTGAGAGCAGAGTGGTGTACCTTTCATCAGCAATGAGGGTGGTCGTATAGGTGCACTTCGCTGTCATATCATCGATACAGGGCACCAACCGCTGGAACCCCCACTGCTGGCACTGGGTGATCTGGGTCGGCGGGGCACCTTCAGGGGTCCGGTCGTAGTAAAGGCCTTCCAGGAGGTGATTACTCGGCCGGCAGATGCTCTCGGTCCTGATCGTGAACCGGGTGCGGGGAGCAAGCTCACGGTCGAACGTGAGCATGAGAAGATTTCTGTCACGGTCATAATCAGCAGTGACCCTGCTCTCTTCACAAGAGACAGAGATGATTTCAAGCTCGCACGCGTTCAATGCCAGATTCTTCACTGCGTTATCGAGCACTTCAGCAGTAAGCCGGGAAGTGGTGCGGGTGCAGGTATCATGGATATCAAACACAAGGTCCATGTGAACGGCCTTTACCGTCAGTGCCCCAAAATCTCCGGGATAATACCTGAAAAGGCGTGATTGCTCCTTCTCTTCTGAAAACATGTTCCGTCACCCTGATCTGCCCCATCGCCTTCCTTCAGTTGGAGAAGGTCCTGACAGCCGACATCATGCAGAAAGTATACCTCAGCAATGATAAGAGATGCAGTCAGGCCGAAATAATTTCAGGGTATAGTACTATTTTTTCACTAAATTTACCCTCAAGTTACGTCGGATAATATTCTCAAATCGCTAGTACCAAATTCAAAGCAAAAAAAGTAAAACATCAATGAGTATCCGCAAACTGGGAATCATCTGATTCATACCCCCCCTATCGCATCATGGGGGACGCCGCAGGGGCGGGGGTAATACGAAGGCGCATTTCCCAGGAGCGTCAAGAATGACATGAAAACACAGAATGGAATGAAAAGATGGTGGCTGAAATACCACTATACCCTGATTTTAATTTGACTCCTGATCAGGAACGAATCCCTGAACTGAAGAGAACACTCTGAGTATGGTCTGCTGCCGCAGTGAGGATCGGTATCCTCTCCTGCGGTCTCCTCCAGGCATTCATGAGTCGCTATGCAATGATCACTGGCCCGATGCGGCTTGCGAGAAGCATTTTCTTCTTTGGGATCAGGACGAAGCCTGGTACCTGCATTGACTCCTCACTATGGTGGCAGTTTTTCAATCGCCATGCCATTATTCAAACATCGGCCCTGGTTCGGTTGGCGGCCGTGGCGGGGTATGATCGAAGGTGGTGGTACCTATCACGGTCTTTAAAAATGCAACCCCGGTATCCCCAATGCTTACCACCGATTGGAGGGCTTCATCGAGATCCTTGATGGTAAAACCGGGATGGTACGGATAAATATTTTTCATTATGGTAAAACCGATGACCTGTCCTCCTTCCACGATCCTTGTGAATCCAGTATGGGGGGAGGTAAATATCCTGGTCAGCTCAAAGATGAACTGGTTATCCTGTTTTTTATAGAATTCATTCATTGTGGCGATGGCGGAAGCATCTGAAAGCGTGATCTGGAATGCGACAACAACATACCGGGTCTCTTTCGGATTTTCAATGAGAAGAGGGAATTCGCCAAATTTCACCCAGAACCCCCAGGTCTCATGCTCGTCAAACTCATTGACGATCTCAACTCCGACCGCTTCCAAATACTCTTTCAGGAGCGATTTAACATCGTCTTTTGATAGCAGATTAGAGGTTATTTTGATTGCCATGATAGGTGATAGGGTACAAATATTA
>JAJRBU010000182.1 GCA_028679315.1 Methanoregulaceae archaeon | reverse complement strand
CTACAGTTTCCTGCCGGTCTCGGGCTGCCCTGGAAGATCAGGACTTCGGGATTCGGGGTGTCATCTGGTTCCCTGCGTGAGATCCTCTCCTCCCCCAGCAGAAACCGGGCGGGATCTGAACGCAGTTCCTGCTCCCATTCATCGGACCGTGCCTGTACGACCTCAAAGGCGCTGATTGGGGATAAGGGGGGGTACTCATAGGTGTTGGTCCTGAAACGAGACATGACCTTCTCACCGGATAGGATCGTGAGGCTGAATATAATCATACCCGGGTACTGTGCCCCAAGATCTCTCCCAGTCAGGATCAAATGAAATATCTGTCCCTGCGTTTTGATCTCCTTCTCTTGCAGGATCTTCTCCTCACCAGCCGTCATTAGGAGACAATCATCGTCTCTCCCAATATTTTCTTTGCTCTGGAGCCAGGTTTGGGATTTTTCAGTTCGGAGGCCCTGCATTTAATACCCTGAAAATCATGATTGTATCAGATGGATCCGCTTCCTGCTTTTTTCCTCACACTTCTCCTCATCTCATTTCTTGGGATCCGGTACCGAGTCCCGCCAATTTTCAATTTGACCGGTGGAGCACTTTTTCTTGGGATCCTGACCGGAATGCCCGCCGATCAGTTGATTAGCGTAATCACATCGGGTCTTGGGCGGATTTTTTCCCTGTTTGCGCTGATCATTCTGTCGGGGGCCATCATCGCAGCAGTCCTTGAAGAGCAAGGGGATATTCACCAGATTGTAAAAGATATCCGGAGGTATTCAGGCAACCCGTTCACCGTATCCGGACTTTCTGGATACCTGCTCGCCCTCCCTGTCGCATGCAGCGTCACCGCATTTATTATACTCTCTCCCGTTGTGAAAGGACTGGGGAGTGGAGAACACCAGAAAATCCTCCTGTATTGCATAGCCATCGGGAGCCTCATCTCATTCGGACTGGTATATCCCACCCCGGCGGTTATCCCCCTCGTCCAGTCCTTTGCACCCACACTCTCTCCCGCGTTGTATGATGCTCTGGTAATCCCTCTCTCACTCATCTTGCTTGCCTGTTTTCTTGTTCTCTACCAGTCATGGTCCAGATCCCGTGGGATACAGGAAGAAGTACCCGGAGGATTTGAGGGATCCTCTCGTACATCCTTAAAAGAGTGGAATCTCCGTGCATATGCACCGTTTATCGTTATTCTCCTTGCAATCCCGGTTGGACTCGCCCTTGGCTTGTCCCATGGAGCACTGATCCAGGTGATCATGCTCGCTGGTGCCACAACTGCCGTTGTGACAGCAACTCCCGAAGCCCGGGCAGGAGGATTACAAAGAGGAACAAAGCATGCAGGAGTGATTATATTCGATATCTGCGGAGCAGGGGCACTTGCGGGAGTGATCCTAGCAAGCGGGTTTTCTGAATCAGCATTGGGCTCGATTACAGGGATTTTCCCGGTACTAGTCGTACCCTTTATCCTGGCGTCGCTGATCCAGACTGCGCAGGGCTCAAGGGTGGTTACCTCGGTGCTGACTGCAGGAATCCTTGCCGGCACTCCGGTTGCTGCGGCAATTCACCCGTTTGCCCTCATCATTATGATCGCTGCGGGGTGCTTTGTCATCTCGTTTGTGACCGATCCTTTCTTTTGGATCATCAGCCGGACCACGGGGGATGAACTTGCGTCGATGATCCGCAGATACACGATTCCGCTCGCTCTCTGCGGAGTGGCGCTCTATGTCGTAGCTCTGGGAATCCAGTTTATGGTATGAGAAGTGGGATTTCTGCTCAATGCATCGATCTGAAAAGGTCTTTTACTGGCCGTCTCGCTCGCCGTGTTTCGGGATCAGAGTACCCAAGCCGGAACAACACCTGGACTGTATGGGTATCAGGGATACCAATGAGGTTCAAAAACCTTCCGTATACTTCCTCCATCCCCTGGTAGGACTCGAGAATATGAGTCATGGGCTGAAGCGAGAGCCCGACTGAAGCAGCTGTGAGATGTACCCGTTCATAAGCCCGTCCTGCCCGTACCTGATCGTGCCGTGAATTACCCTTTGTTGCAATCCAGCCCCACGCAGCGGCGGATTCTGCCTGTTTTCGTACCAATCGAACCAGCAGCCCCCCTGCATAGTCATTTTTCAATCTCTCCGGGACTACCCGGAGAGGAAGATACAAGAGCCAGCCATGGATACCATGGAGTCCAATATCCCTCGTCCCGTATCCATCCGGATACGTGTTACCGGAAGTACGAAGTATCCTTACGTATGAAACAATTTCCGAGAAGCGATTACCGTCAGTGAGGGTGATCTCGGTTGCTCTCGTGATAAGCTCCACAAGTTCTTGTCTGAACGTTGAGTCAGCTGAGAATCCGAATGTGGTGTACGGCTCATCGGATGCCTCTGCCAGTGCGGAAAGGACCTCAGACGGAATCAATTCTTTGGTAAAGATCCTCCTGTTAGTATGTCGGACCTTAATCCAGGAAAAGAGCGGATCCACCGCTATCCCGGAATCATGGGTGAACTCGATCTCAGCAACAGGCTGGTCAGGGCTGATGATTGCTCCTGGCCAGGTGGATGGGAAAAGAGCGATATCAGTTCGCAGTCCCACCTCCCGTGCAGCGATATCAAGGTTCTCGATGAATGCGCCACAGGAGATACAAGCCTGGCGGGATGTCGGATCAATGTGGGGGAGAAGGCGTGTCGTTTCCAGAAAAAGATCAAGTGTATGGTCTCCCCTGGTCGTTACAGCCCAGGGCTGGGTATTTAAAGGGCTGGGTGCCAGGACCGAATGAGAGAGGATGCAGCAGAGGGTATCCCCCGGTGCTCCACGGATCTTTGGTTGTTCGTTCATAGCGCTCAGGTCTCCGGAAACTGCGAAATTATGTCCAACGGTGACCTATCTTCTGGGAGAGATCCGGGCATCATCGCTCCTCTGCTTGTATTCCAGGCCCTTGAGGAGTGCAGTGGTAATGATAATACAAGCCCAGTGCCACGATCAGGGTCGTGAGACTTACCAGGTTTGCACCGATTACAATCGCATCGTTGATATAGAAACCATAGAGTGCCCATAGCGTCATTCCCAGGGTAAACTGGAGAAGGGTAAGAACACTGATATCGTGGACCGATCCCGTTTGATACATCCTGACTATCTGCGGGATGAAACCAAACATCGTCAAAGCGGCAGCAGCGATGCCGATATAGAACCAGAATGTCATGAACTTCAGGTAGAGAAATGATATGGAGTCCAAGGGCAAATGCATTGTGCATCTCTCGCATTCCCATCGGTGAAAACTCTAATACCCGGTAACTCCTCCTTCCTGCATCTGTTCACCAAAATTTTCCGGTGATCTCTTTGTCTCCGGTAACAGAAGCGTTACTATCTCCCGTTCGTTCTGATTAATGTGAAAAAGGCAATTTTCTAAAATCACCTTAATTTTACGTAACACCGGAATCCTTCCAGTTGGATCACTGTTGTTTTTTAATTGTACAACGGGGAGATCTGAAAAAATTGGAGTATAATTCTCTGTAATGCTACTCAGTACTACCGATCAAAGTCTATGTAACCATCAACCCGGTAATCGGGATTTTTTATCAAGCGAGATGACTGCTCCAAGGAGGGTAAGCACGAAGAACACGAGAAGGATGAGCTGCATGCTTGCGAGGAATCCTTGAGACATTTCCGGATTGATTGAGGTACTACCCAGCATGAGGGAAAAGAAAATCATAACGATCCCCATCGAGACCATCATTCCGGTGTTCCGCATTGTTGCAAGGAGTGAGGATGCAACGCCATAATTGTGCCGATCCACACTTCCCATGATAACGGTCGTATTGGGTGTTGAGAAAAGCCCAAGGCCGCATCCAAGAAGGACAAGGAAGAGAACAACCCATGAGAGCGGGGTGTCCTCCACGATGAATGACAATCCGAGAAGGCCCATGGATGAAGTAAGCAGACCTATAAAAGCCAGTTTTGAAGCGTCGGTCCTGTCAGAGAGACGGCCTGCAACCGGGGCGATCACCATCTGGATGAAGGGCTGGATGAGGAGAATTGATCCCGCTGCTGCAGGGGACATTCCCCGCACGACCTGAAGGTACAGGCTCATCAGGAAAGTGACCGCGAACGTGGCGCTGTAGTTGATGAGAGCGGCCAGATTTGAGAAGGAGAACGTCCTGTTCGAAGAAAGGAGTACAATAGGAAAGAGGGGAGACGATTTCCTCGTTTCAATATAATAAAGAATGAGAAACGTTACCCCGGCAGCGATGATAAGGGCGGCTGCAGCGGCAGCGGGAATCAGGGATATTCCTATAAAGAACAGGACGAGAGCAACGGCAGAGAGTATCGCACCCTGGTAATCGAACGTCTCACGCCGTTTTTCGTTCAGGATTGCAGGGAATCTCCTGACATAAAGGAGGACAATGCATCCGAGGAGAACCGTAATAAAAAAGATACTCCTCCATCCGAAGAGCTGGGTGAGGATCCCGCCAATAAAGGGGCCAAGGGTCATTCCCCCGTATACCGCCATCACGTTGATGCCGACTGCCCTTCCTCTCTCCCCGGGAGAGTACAGTTCTGCGATGATTGCGATTGCGGTGGAGTACAGCATTGCACCCCCGATCCCCTGGAGGAACCTGCAGGCAAGAAGCAAGGAGGCAGAAGGGGCGAAGAAGGCAAGCAGTGATGCGAACGTATAGACGAGGGTCCCTGTGGAAAATACCCGTGCCCTCCCGATGATGTCCCCCAGCATTCCGGCCGGAAGGAGGAAGATTGCCGTGGAGAGAAGATATGCCGCAGGAATCCACGAGAGCATCACCGCATCGATGGCAAACTCCTCGCCGATGAGAGGAAGGGCAAGGTTAATGCTTGAACCGGTGAAGGGGTTGAGAAACGTGCCGATGGTCACGATGATGAGGATAACTCCCCGTGAATCGCTATTTGCCGAATCAGGCATCAGGAGCTCCCAGGGAACCGTAAGAAAAAATACTGATTACCGTGATGAAATAATTTATTCAGGTTTTTAATTAAGCTTTACCGGAAATCCTTGAAAAAAGGCATTAATCAGATAGATGGGCTCTCCTTCCCGATAATCCGTGCGATGTCAGCCATTTCACGGGCAAGGAGCCTGATCAGGTCATCAATGGTGAGAAGACCAACAAGCCTTCCCCCTGAGTCGACGATCGGCATCCTCCGGACTCCTGAAGTCTTCATCTCCTGAATCGCATCAAATATGCCTGTATCTTTCCGGATAGTTTTTAGATCACGGGTCATGATGCTCTCGATAAGGGCCAATTCAGGCTCACCACAGAGTGTTTCACTCCGGAGTGCGATATCCCGGTCTGTGACAATACCAACCGGTCGGTGGTCATCGGTCACCACCACGCATCCGATATTCTTTTCTCTCATCAGTTTCGCAACAAACTGGACGCTCGCATCCGGTTTCACACTCACGACATTGGTCTGGCAGCACGCATAGACGGTCATAGATCGTATCCTTGGTTCTAAGAAAGAGGACGTTCCAATATTAAGTCATTATCACGAAAGGTGCTTTTCAGACAATGAGTCTCCGCCGCATCAGCCGTAAAGAGAGAATGAAGCAGAGCGTGGTCACAACCACGATCCAGACAAGGCTGTACAGGAAGAGAGGGGAGAGTGTTGACAGCGTGAGCGATCGGGTGATGATTACAAGCTGGGTCAGGGGGAGAAGAGCAACCGCGAGGAATTGTATTGTCTGGGGAAGGACTACAAGAGGGAAGAAGGTACCTGAAAAGAGGAACATGGGGGTGATAAAGAGAAACGAGGGGTAATTCAGCGCATCAATCCCGGGTGTGATCGCGGTAAAACACATGGCAATGCAGGCAAAGAGGAGACCCGCGAGGAACGAGAAGGGAATGATAAAAAGGGATGACGGAAGATCGACAACGCCAAACAGTATGAAGACAAGCAGCATCACCGATGAATAAATACAACTTCGGGTGGCACCCCATAACAGTTCTCCCGTTACCACGTCGTCCAGCGATAGTGGTGTCGCAATCATGGCTTCAAATGTTTTCTGGTAATACATCCTTACATAGGAAGAATAGGTGCATTCGAAGAATGCCGCGTTCATCATGGAGATGGCGAGCAGCGCCGGAGCTATATAATTTACATAGGGAACGCCACCGATCTCCCCGACAAACATCCCGAGCCCGAATCCAATAGCAAGGAGATAAAGGACCGGTTCTACGAAAGGAGGGAGAAAGTTCACCTGGTAGGTCTTAAAGAACACATCCCAGTTCCTTCTCCACACCTTGAGAGATAACCGTGATATTCTGGGCATCAGATAAGAATCCATTATTCTCCTCAATCCCTGATGATTCTCCCCGTCAGTTTCAGGAATACATCCTCGAGTGATGCCGGCCTGGCAAATACCCGGGCAGGACTGCAACGTTCAAAGAGCTCTTTTGCCACATCCTTCGTCTGGTCGGTATGTACATGGACAATGTCCCCGAATATTTCATATCGTATGTTCATGTCTTCCAGGCAGGCTATCACTGAAGGAGTATGTTCCACTTCCAGAATATCAGTTCCCACATATTTCGAGACGAGATCCCGTGGACTACCCTCAACCAGGATCTTCCCATTGTCCATAATGACCAGCCGGTTGCACAGGCGTTCCGCTTCATCGAGGTAATGCGTAGTGAGAACGATGGTATTGCCTGCAGCCTGGAGGGTTTTAAGTTTCTCCCAGATCAGATGGCGCCCCTGCGGATCGAGACCAATCGTCGGTTCATCCAGAATAAGGAGTTGCGGATTGTTGATAAGGGCCCTTGCAAGAAGGAGCCGCCGTTTCATTCCGCCGGAAAGTTTTTCAATCAGGACATCCCGCTTCTCCTCGAGTTGGACAAAAGAAAGAAGTTCTTCCGCACGATTGGAGGCCTCTTTTTTTGGGATCTCAAAATAACGGGCATAATTGGTAAGGTTTTCAATGCAGGTGAAATCCGGATCAAGGTTGGTCTCCTGGGGGAGCACTCCAAGTCTTCCCTTGATCTCCCGGGGATGGGTGTTGACATCAAGGTTAAACACACTCAGGTCACCGCTCGTTTTCGGGGAGATACACTGAATCATCCTCATTGTCGTTGTTTTTCCGGCCCCGTTCGGTCCAAGGAATCCGAACATTTCGCCCCGGTTCACTGAAAAGGTTATTGAATCCACAGCAGTCAGAGAGCCATAGATTTTGGTGAGATTCTCTGCAAAGATTATCCCCTCCATACCCACCATACCATGAAGTACATGGACTCGGTCCCGAGAACATTCTTTCTATTGGACATTTCCCGGTTCCGGAGCATTAGCCAAAGATTATTGTATAACCTGTCTGAGAAGGTTTCTCATGCCAATACGGGAGATTGCTGTCAGCAATTTCAAGAGTTTCCGGGATCTTCAGTTCTCACCAGATAACTTTACGATTATCATCGGCTCCAATGCATCGGGAAAGTCTAACCTTATCCAGGTCTTCAAATTTATCAGGGATATTGCCAAATACGGGCTCAATAATGCCATTTCTCTCCAGGGGGGTGTGGAATTTCTCCGGAATACCATAATCGGGCCTGCAGTACCCTTCACCTTCAGAATCATCTATGTTCTTGAAGAGAAGAGAGAGGATGTTATCGGCGTGAAGGATGGACTTCCCGTGTATTTCGAACCATATGAGATACACTACGAATTTGCCCTGACATTCCCGGATGCCGGTGAAAATTACGAGATCTCGATGGATATCCTGACGATTTTAGGCAATTTTTTCCAGCCTGGAGCAGAAGGAACACATCAAATTGGTGCAGGGACGCTCACTCTCTCAAGGGCCGAGGGATCGGTGGCTTACTGCATCTGTCCCCCAGAGGGACTTGATCTAAAAGATCAGGACCTCTTTCCCCAGTATTTCCAGAAGAGAGAAATTCCCCAGAGCTGGTTGATAATGAACCTCCCGATCTCGGTCCCCGGCATACCTCCCATCGAATGGATATTCCGTGGGATGAAAGTGTTCGATTTTGATCCCAGACTTCTGAAGCGGGCGGTCCCGATCATGGGAAAGACTGAACTGGAAAAGGACGGGAGCAACCTTGCCATTGTGATAAAGAATATCCTCGAAGATCCGAGGAAAAAGGCAGAGTTTTTCAGCCTGATACGGGAGATGGTTCCGTTCGTGGATGAGATTGCAGTGGAAAAATTCATGGATATGTCACTTTTCCTGAAACTGAAGGAAATTTACAGTAAAAACAAGTTCCTACCCGCGTCCATGGTATCGGATGGAACCATCAATATCCTTGCCTTGATAATCGCGCTCTATTTTGAGAATCGTCCGGTTACCATTATCGAGGAACCTGAACGGAATATCCATCCGTTCCTGATTTCAAAGCTCGTGGAGATGCTGAAGGATGCATCGTCATCAAAGCAGGTCATCGTCACAACGCATAATCCTGAAATGGTGAAGCAGGTTGACATTGAGGATCTCTTGCTTATATCACGGGATTCAGAGGGATTTTCGCGGTTAAGCCGGCCTTCTACAAGGAAGGAGATACGTACGTTTCTTGAACATGAGATTGGCATCGAGGATCTCTTTATCCAGAACCTGCTGGGAATGGAATGAAGGAACGGCGACTCTTCATTCTGGTTGAAGGTAACGATGACGAGCGTTTTTTCTCGCGTATCGTTAAACCGCTTTTTGCCCCCCTGTATACGTCGGTCGAGATTGTCATGTATGCCTGCATGAAGAATGAGAAAGTGAACAGTTTTATCCGCAGCATAGGAGAGATGGGACATGCTTTCATCATGTGTGCGGACATCGACCAGGAACCGAACGTCCTGGCAAAAAAACGTATGCTGAATGAGCGGTATGATCTGTTCGCAAACGATCATTTTGTCATCATCATCAGAGAGATCGAAAGCTGGTACCTCGCCGGGCTCGATGAACGGGCACAGCACCGGCTCGGCATAAGACAGTACGGGAGCACCAATCATATCACAAAGGAGATATTCAATACCATGGTTCCCCGGCACTACAAATCAAGAATAGCGTTCATGAGTGATATCGTCACCTTGTTTTCGCCGCCTGAGGCAAGGGAAAGAAATCGCTCATTCTCTTATTTCTGTCATAGATATCATCTTCTTCCAGATGAAGAGAAAGATGATACTTCTGCCCGGACTATAGGGGCGGAATAGCGATCATGGTCATTGATGGGATACCCAGATACTACACTCTCCTGTTTTTCTGGTTTAATGGAATCCCGGTTGATGAGGGTAAAAGGCTTATCATTCCCGGATTCGAATAGAGGTACAGGTGGTTCCTGGTGCAGGTATCCATGAAACTGGAGATGAAGGACTCTCCCGGTCAGCTGGTGGCCGCGTTGAAACCGATATCAGAAGTCGGTGGAAATATCATTGCGGTGATTCATCAGAGAGATGAGAACGCAGCAGGGGATACGCTTGGGGTCCAGATAGTTCTCGAACTACAGGAACAACGCCTCGGGGAACTCCTTTCGCTGATTAAGAGCCAGGGCGTCAACGTCCTCCGTCTGGGAAAAGAACGGCTTCTTTACAAGCAGACCATGATCATGATAGGCCATATCATGCATACCGATCTCGGGGATACCGTGGATCGAATTGACTGCACTGGATTTGCAGAGGTGACCGAACTCACCATGGTAATGCCTGCTATCAATGAACCTTCATCGGCACGTCTTGTCATTAAGGCTGTCAACAAAGTTGACATGGAACAGGCGCTTGGCATCCTTCGCGGAGTGGCAAAGGAAAAAAATCTTCTCATCATTGAACCCCTGGAGGCTAATGGATGAAGGTTGCCATACTTGGAATGGGATCAGTCGGCCGAGGCCTTCTTGAGATGATTGATGGAAAGGATCTTGGGCTTACGGTCACTGGCATTGCTGATTCAAAGAGTGCACTCATGGACCCGGATGGTATCCATATCGAGGAGGTCCTGATGGCTAAACGTGAAAGAGGATACTGTGGTGACAAAAGTCTCTCGGCAGCGGATGTTGTTGAACGGGGCGATTATGAAATACTTGTCGAGGTGACTCCAACCGATGCAGGTTCCGGTGAGCCTGCCACCGGGTACATGAAGGCCGCTATCGGCCGGGGAAAGCACGTGGTGACCTCCAACAAGGGTCCCATCGCCCTGCACTTCTCCACGCTGCAGTCTCTTGCCCGGAAGCACGGGGTAGTTATACGCTATGAAGCAACAGTAGGTGGAGCCATCCCCGTCATGCACACCCTAGAGCATGGACTTGCCGGCAACCGGGTGCTTGCGATATACGGTATCCTGAATGGCACCTCTAATTTTATCCTGACAAGAATGGCAGCAGAAGGCCTCACCTATGAACAGGCCCTCCTCGAGGCCAGGGAAATGGGATATGCAGAGGCCGATCCCACGTACGACGTCAAGGGTATCGACGCAGCAATAAAGCTCGTAATCCTTTCAAATACGATATGGAAGCGGAATGTAAAACTATCCGACGTGGATATCACCGGGATCGATATGCTCACGAACGATGCACTCCGGCTCGCCGAGGACCAGCATTGCACCATCCGGCTGATCGCAGAAGCAGTACCGGATAAGGGGATACTGAGGGTTGCTCCACGGATTTTGCCGCGAAATCATCCCCTCGTGGTCGAGAACACACTCAATGCAATAACGATCGATACCGACATGGCCGGGGAGATTACCCTTATCGGAAAGGGAGCCGGTTCGAGGGAGACGGCAAGCGCCTGTATCGGGGACCTCCTCTTCATCAAGGGTATCCATGCGCGGGGTAATTAAGAGGAGACGGGAATTTCTCCATCTGATGAGGGCTTACACCCTCGAAAAAGGATCTTTTACCGTCACCGATGTCCAGACCGGTGCTGGGGTCCCCCGGAGTACAGCGCAGGACTGGATTAACCGGCTGGTCGATGAAGGGTGCGTAGTTCTTCGGGAGAGAAAACAGGGGCGTTCGCCTTCCCGGTATGCGACCCTTTCCGCGCTCCCCCAGAGTGCCTGCCAGAAGATCTTTACCACGGTCGATGGTGACCACGTCCAGATATTCCATGAATGCCTTAGCGGGGGATGTGCTGCCTTCTGCGGGCACCATCATACCCTCGCAGAGGGTGTTGTGATGCAGGTGCAGAGGGACGGGACGCTTCTGCGGGAATTCGCCCGGATCGGGTATTCCGATGTGACGATTGGGCTGTATCCCTCCCCTGCGGTAGGGGTTGTGGGGGTTGCCCGCGATGGAGATTACATCATACAGCATATCAGGTGTATCGGGGGGCCGGCCTATTCCCTGACTGACATGATGGGGCATGCAGACGGGGTATGCGATGTCTCGGTGAAACGGGAAGGGGATATTGTCGTGGGAGCGGTCAGGACCCGTGCCCTTTCACACCTTGTCATAGGTGTCGATGATACTGACAGTAGGGAAGGCGGGGCAACGTTCGCTCTGGCGCTTGCCATGCTCCAGTATCTTGGTGCAATCAAAGGAGTAATTCCTATCGAACATCGTGTCGCTATGCTCAATCCTGAAGTCGTGTGGAGGACTGCCGGAAATTCCTGCAGCTATATCGAACTGGCAGCAATTCCTGAGTCCTGTGCAAAAGTGGTAGAGCGGGCCACATTGTTTGTCGAGGATGAGGCTCTTTCAGGAGAATGGGGAATAGCGGTAAAACAGGGATTCCTCATCGATCCACTGCTCCGATCATATGGAAAAAAGGCACGGGAGGAGATTGTCAGCCGTAAATCTGCAGAGGAGACTGCGGGGGTGCATGGAATTACGCTGCATGGCGGCAGAGGCGTTATCGGGGCACTTGCCGCAATTGCATTGTCAGGTCTCCGAAACGAGATCCTCCTCTCCCCTGACCGGAAGATACCTGTATAACAGGTCTGTTTCCCAAGAGCCTCCGGTAGGTAGTTTACGAACAATACGCCAACGGGCGCACCATCCCGATTTTTTTCATCTATACATACCAATTGGTACAGAATAGATAGTGAACCGGGGATCCAGGACAAGTATGACAAATCTGAACAGTCTGCATGCAAGTATCACCTTTATGCCGGGAGGACTGGAGGAGAAATGGGGTCTTCCCAAGGACATCCCCAGAGGACTTTTTTTGAGACTATCTGTCGAACCAGGAGAGGTATGAAGAGGGTTTCAGATTACCTGATTCCTGTTCACTTTTTTGGAACAAACTTATTTTTTTCAGCACCACACACCGGACAGCACCAGTCCGCCGGAACAGATTCGAACGCAATGCCTTGGGCAATACCTGTGTCACCTTTTTCAGGGTCGTAGATATGGCCACAGATCATGCATATCATCGTTTGCATTTTACACCTCGATAAAGTGAGATATAGCCAAAGGGTGTTTCCAATGGCATCTTTTCCTTACGTGATTTTAAGTTGGTAAAGGGGTTTTCGCGCATCCCTGAAATTGAACTTGGCCACGATAAGACCTGCCTCTTTGAGGCGGTTGAGTGAATTTCGGATTGTCCGTGGTGAGAACGCAATACTCCCAACCATCTCGTTTAACGTCCGCGGTTTGCCATCAACCAGCAGCGAGAAAACTGCCTTTGCTGAAGAGGGGAATTCCTCGATCGGTATCTCAATCTCTGTAGTCATTTTTTTAGTTTCACTTCTTTCTCTTTTCTTGATTTATCTCTTTTCCGTCACCGTGTCGCATTGACCTCAATCACCCGCGGGTTCTCCGAGAGGAAATGTTTTGTCACGTCATAGTTACCAAGGGTCACGCTGTAATACCGGAGGAACTTGTCCTTGATATCGCGCATGACCTGCGGGTTCTCGTTGACCTTGGCATCGACCCAGATGGTCCGCTTGTTGCCGTTCGAGACGATCTCGCCGTCGATGACAACAGGCACCCCGGTCTTCATCACGTA
>JAJRBU010000213.1 GCA_028679315.1 Methanoregulaceae archaeon | reverse complement strand
GCCCCCAAGGGCAGTGCAAACCACTTGTCAGTAATGCCAAGAAAGCCTCCAAACGCGACCAGCGCGAATGCAATCAGACCATAACGCATATCCACTATAAAGGTCTGCACCTGACCCATGTCCTCGCCTTTTTTATTGACAACATCGTAGCGCGCTAAGCTGATGCTCGGTACGAACCTTACTGAATTACGTCTAGTCACAGGATTGCTCCTTACAACTTTTTTGGCGGCTGGCTGGCACGATGGCCGGTGAACTTAACCTCTAAACCGTTTGAGATGGAAAATCGGGACATAGCACCTTTTACTTGCTTTGCTCTTTTCTTATGGTCCCAAGTTTCTTATCAGACCGTGTGTCCCTGCCATCTTTATTTCTGATTGCACCGGTGGCTAGACCCAGATCCTTTTCTACCTTACCAACCGTCTTGTCACTCCTTGTCTTGCGTAGCATGTTTCTAATCCTCCCCTCTTCAATTATTGATTTGGCCTTCAAACCCAATGATTCCAGTTAAGTCTGGTTATTTTCAGATATGGCACTAATGTCTAGTTCTCACTCGCTGCACCAGCCAGATGATTGCTAGAATCAGGGCAACAACCAATAAAATATGGATGAGCCCACCCAAAAAGTGGCCAACTAGTCCCAACACCCACAAAGCTAAAAGAATAATAACAACAATCCAGACCCAATTGGGCATACTGCCCTCCTTTTATTTACCGGTACTTACCGCCGTATCCGAACGAGAAATATTTTTACCCGTTGAAGTACCCGATAAGAGCCATTATGCCAATAATGATGAGATAAACACCGACTATGTAATTTAATATCTTGGGGAAAATCATCACGATAATGCCGAAAACAAGACTGATTATCCCCATCCATAGACCTAGAGTAGGAAATGTTATAGCTGGCATTTTAGTCTTACCTCCTTTCCAAAAAAATTAATACCCTGTCAACCGTGAACCAGGTAGAGTTCTACCAACTAATACAATTATGGGCCTGGTGTCCCGGGGCAACAAACCTCTTTGTGGTGTAGTTGATAGGTACATTTGTATTGGTCGGCTGTTTGAAAAGATGGTAACCGAAAGGGATTGAATCACGCTTTATGGATAATTAAAATAGTAATAATAAGCGCACTAACGTAGTAGCTTATGGTAAACTTTAATGTACCAAGGAGGCAACTTGCGATGACAGCCAGGCAAAGCAAACCTGAAACGCTGGGAGTTCTGATGATTGATTTCAGCCCCGTTGTTCGTGAGGGACTGCAGGCTATACTGGCTAAAGACGAGAGCATTAGAGTTATTGGGGACGCTCCAGACGGGGCTGAAGCTCTTGTACATATTAAACGAGCAAGTGATTCGGGACAGCCTGTTAACGTAGTGTTGACCGAGACTCGAAGCGGCAAAGTGGATGGCGTGCAAGCTACGAAGCTTATCAAGGATGAATATCCGGAGATAGCTGTCCTAGTGCTGACGGAGAACCTCAACGATTCTTATGTGATTGACGCTATCCATGCGGGTGCGGGGGGATACATCTTCCTTAAAGACATGACACCGGAAGGGCTGCGGCAGAGCATACGTCGTGTTGTTGAGGGTGGCGCTCAGATGAAGACGGAGTTACTGCACGCTGCCGTGGAAAATTTGATTCAAAATGGCCGGAAAACGCTGGCCGAGCGCACGGCTGAGGCGGCTCATCTCACCGAGAGGGAAGTTGATGTGCTCAGGCTCATGGGTAACGGAGACTCGAACAAGATAATCGCCGAAACCCTGGGTATCACTCTGGACACTGCTAAGAAACACGTCCGTAACGTTATCGACAAGATGCAGGCACGCAGCCGCACGCATGCGGCAATTATCGCGGCTCAGGCCGGCCTCGTGGGCAATCCCATTAATGGTGTTGCCGCCGTCCCTTAAGCCTGATTTGAGCCGGGATCAGTTGCCTGAGAATCACCCTATTTTAGGATGATTTATAACGGTAAACCAGTTCTATTTCGTTCCTCTATACTAAACAAGGGATAAAAGTATTTTTTACCCAACAATCTACGCCCCATTTCATGACTGAACAATACCCTACCCTTTTGGACAATATTACCAGGCTGCACCTTTCTGACTTTTTTGTAATCCGTGCATAAATGGACAAGAACTCAGATTGTTTTTCTTATTGCGGTACCAGTTAGCTTCGGGAAACGGTAATAGCCCCTCTCCGCGTGCGACTTTCATCACATACGGGAATTCGCATCCGACTTATAATAATTTATATAAAAAGAGAAAAAGTTTATTTCAGCCATGCATAACGAGAGAGGCAAGCAACAACGGACAAAGGTGGCTCGACATGTTGGGATTAAGGAAAGGAATGCTTATCGCTATCGCAACTTTTTTGGCGTTCGGGGCTGTTTTCAGTGCGAGCCTTCCCGGCTGTGAAAATAAGGTCGGACGCTTAAATCCGACGGATAACACCAGCGTTCCTGAGACAACGACGATACCGACGAAGGATACTGCCGTGTTTATAAGAGTAGAAACCGCTACCTTTGCTTTGGGCTGATTCTGGGGGCCTGATTCCCGGTTCGGGAGCATCGAAGGAGTGATACGCACCCGTGTCGGATATGCTGGCGGCGATTCCGTGAATCCCACATACCACGATATAGACGGGCATTCCGAGACAATCCAGATCGACTATGATCCGACCCTGATTTCCTATGAGGGACTCCTGGGAGTATTCTGGGACAGCCACAACCCCACGACACCCTCACTGTCGCGCCAGTATATGTCCATAATCTTCTACCCTAATGAGGAGCAGCGGGTCCTGGCCGTCGAGAGCAAGCAACTTCAGGAGCAGAAGCTCGGG
>JAJRBU010000083.1 GCA_028679315.1 Methanoregulaceae archaeon | reverse complement strand
CAGTTCGTGATTTTCAATTTTTATCCTCGACCATACGTCGGTCATCGGCGGTTTATATGGAAATGGCTCAGCCATGCATTCTGTATGCCTGTGTCCCTCATGGGAATCATGCGGTTTTTCTCCTTGGAACCGGCGATAATCTGGATAGCAAGGTAGCATTCAGGAGAGCGTCAAAACAAGGAGTGAAAGAAGAAATGATACATGGTCTCTCCACTGGATAAATCATACAATGAACCGTATCCCTAGGATTATGGAAATAGTTGTATAGAAACGAAAATACAGGTAATGGTTCAAGAAAAAAATAGGGGGTTCAGCCGAACAGGGCACCAAGCCCTGCCATGCCGCTCTCTTCTTCTTCCTTCTTGTCTTCCGGTGCAGGAGCAGCGACAGCCGGAGCAGCGGCAGCCGATGCGCCTGCCGCAGCGGCGGGAGCCACAGCAACCGCTACCGGGGCAGCGGCTGCCTTGCTGATAGCCTCTTCGATATTTACCCCGTCAAGGGCTGCTACCAGGGCCTTGATACGGGCGTCGTCAACAGCGATACCGGCAGCGGTAAGGACCGCTTTTACACTCTCTTCCTTGATCGGCTTTCCTGCCTTGTGCAGGAGAAGCGCAGCATAGATATATTCCATCTCTTGTCACCTACTCTCGAATTGTTCAGGATCCCTCTACCAGACTCTGGAGGGCGGCACTTTCCCTGTGCGCTTTTCCAATGATACCATCAATCACGTCTTTTTCATAGACACTCGCTTCAACCGCAAGCCCGCGGGCTTCCCTGACTGCCCGGGTAATAATCGGTGCCATAGTTTCCTTTGTTGGAATCACGGCATTGACTGAGAGGTTGAATGCCTGTTGTCCTGCAAGGGCGATCTGCCCGATGATCATATCCTCGTCAATCGCGAGAACTGAGGGCTCATACACACTGCCTTCAAAGAATGCAGCCTGCAGGATAAGGCCGACGTCCATCGGTTTGATATCGAGTTTGGATAATACATCAGCGAGCTTTGCACTGATTGCCTCACCTTTTCGCACGACCGTCTTGGTCTCGCGGATCTTCACCTTGCCGGCTTCGATTGCTGCCGGAATCCCCACCTGCTGGAGCTCGCCCACGATCGGCCCCGGCCTAAAACTGGTCGGTCCTTTCTCAACCACGATGTCTTCAGGTGCCTTTTCGCCGGCCTTTGCTGCCATCTTGGTCTTAGTCTTTTCGAGCTTCTTGAACAACTTGAACGGATTTTCATTGGTGAAGATGATTGCAGAATGCCCGGAGATAAAATTCATGAGGGCCGTTACATTCCCCCCTGTCTCCTGGAATGCATGCTCCATCAGGGTGTTCCTGGTCATCTTGAGCTTCGCAGATCCTTTCAGATTCCGCCGGATCTGCTGGAGCTGGGATGCCGGGATCCCGTACATATCGACGAGTCCTGTCAGCGCATACTTCCCGATATCGGCCTTGATCTCTTCGACCTCTTTCCGCTTCCATGCCGGAAGATGATGGGTGTACAGCGCCATTATAACAGCCTCTCCGCAGGGCCCATGGTCGTCTTGACAAAGACCGACCTGATGTTCATCGATCCCTGCTCGAGCACTCCCTCAATTTTCTTAAGGACCGCGTCGATATTCTCTGCAATCTGTTCAGGGGGCATCTGCGTTGACCCGACCTTTACATGGAACGTCTTTTTATCTTTCGTCCGTACCTTTACGGATTTCCTGAGACGTTCAACAATCGGCCTGATATCGGTTCCGCCAGGTATCGGAGTCGGCATCCGACCCCTTGGTCCAAGGCGGGGTCCAAGGAACCGGCCGACCTGAGGCATAACACCCGTATCCGCAAGGAAGAAGCGGTACTTGCCAGCCACCTGCCGTGCTTCGCGGGGTTCGCCACCAAGGCGTTCGATCTCTTCCGGGCCGATGATCAGGTCCACGTTGGCTTCACGTGCCTGGGTGGTTATGTCACCCTTACCGAGAACCGCTATCCCCACCGTCTTTCCTGTCCCGTGGGGAAGAAGAATCGTCTCATCGATACGGTTCTTCGGTTGCGCCATGTCGATATTCTTGAGATTGATGGTAATATCCACACTCTCAGAGAACTTCCGTTCCGGCGCCTTCTCAATGGCCGCTTTTACGGCCTCCAAAATTCTGGCCCTTTCTACCATAAGGTTCCTCCATAGTCCTCGACCACATGTGATCTTCTATGGGTTGTAAACCAATTCGTTACTGAGCAAGAACCGCGTCATACGTTCCGGCATCTATCTCCGCAAGGGCTTCCTTGGGGCGTTTGCCTTCAACGTTCACACCCATTGAAACGCAGGTGCCGACAACTTCCTTGACCGCATTCTTGAGGTCGTAAGAGAGCATGTCGCCTGCTTTCATCCGGGCGATCCTGACCGCGGCCTGCATCGGCAAGTCGCCAACCACTTTCAGGTTGGGTTCGGGGGATCCTTTCTCGATATGAACCTCTTTTTTAATGAGAGCCGTCGTGGGAGGAATTCCCACGGTGACCGTGAAGTTCTTCTTGTCGTCAACCTCGATCGTCACCGGCACCTGCATGCCGTTAAATTCAGACGTCTTTTTATTGATCTCATCGACAACTGCCTTCACGTTGATACCGAGTGGTCCGAGTGCGGGTCCGATTGGCGGACCTGCTGTCGCCTTGCCTCCGGATACTAATACCTCGACCACGTCTGCCATGGTATCACCATGCTGTCCCGCTGAAACGGTTTCAGCGTGGGTTAAAAAAGTTATACTCGTGAAGACTTAAAGGTTATAGCCGTAGAAAGAGGAGAGGGGATTACGCGTTTTCCCCACGGTCGACTACCCGGACATTATCCCCTCTCACCGTGATGGGGATAGGCAGAACACTCTCATAGAGCTCGACGGTGATCTCCTCCTTGCCGGCATCGATCCGCTTTACGACGGCTTTTTCGCCTTTGAACGGACCTGCAATGAGCTCAACGATGGTCCCTTCAGAGATGCCGCTTACCACTGGTTTTGGCACAAGGAAGTGCGCTACTTCGTCAAATGTTGTCTCGCCCCTCACCACGGTGCGCGCATGAGCGACCTTCTCTGCCAGCTGCTCGATCCGTGCCAGACTTTCAGGAGTCTCGACAAGTACGTATCCCTTGAGCTCATCAGGGACGATAATTGCAGTCACCTTCACATCGGTTGCGCCGGTATCGATTGCTTTCCTGATATTGTCGGCGACGGTCCGTTCCTGCTTGGATGTGGTCTTGATGGCAAAAATACGGTTTGTGTATTCTTCCATAGCAATCAGGATAGTGGTATCATGCCGATGTAGATCAGGAATCCGATCAGACCGACGATCAGGACACCGGCAGCAGCTACCAGTGCGATCTTCCTGAACTCCTCCCTTGTCGGGGTTCTCGCCAGCTTGAGGATCCGCCAGTATTTCCTGAACAGCTCCTCATTCACGTCAAATTTTATGTCAGGTTTAGCAATTTCCATGGGGTATCACTTCAGAAAGTCAATCTCAAACTGTTTCTGAACTTTGGGGGTTATCTTCTCGTTTCTACCATATATTTGTGGCGACCGTACACCGGTTACTACGAGCATGGTCCTCATCTTGCACTGCATGGAAGGATCAATCTGGGCTCCCCAGATAATACGCGCGCCTGGATCAATACGGTTGTATACTTCCTGTATCACCCCTTCCGCTTCCGACATGGTCATATCAGGACCTCCGATCACATTCACGAGTGCGGCTGTTGCTCCGGAGATATCAACATCAAGGAGCGGGGAGCGGATGGCCTTTTTGACTGAATCAGCCGCCTTATCCTCGCTGTCGCTCTCCCCCATCCCAATCATGGCGACCCCACCCCGTTCCATAACGGTTCGGACATCGGCAAAATCAAGGTTCACAAGCCCGGGCATGGTGATAAGTTCCGTGATACCTTTTACAGCCCGCATCAGTACCTCATCGGCTACTTTAAATGCTGCGTACAGGGGAAGACGGGGAACGACTTCCAGGAGCCTGTCATTCGGAACTACGATAACGGTATCAGCAACATCACGGAGGCGTTCGAGTCCTGCTTCCGCATTCTCCATCCGGATTGCACCCTCGGCAGTGAAGGGCAGGGTCACCACCGCAATGGTGAGCGCTCCTTCATCCCTCGCTGCCTTGGCAACAATAGGGGCGGCACCCGTACCGGTACCCCCACCAAGGCCAACCGTGATGAAGACCATGTCGCTACCAGATACGATCTTCTTGATATCCTGTTCATTCTCGAGAGCAGCCTCCTCCCCGATCTGAGGGATGGAACCCGCACCAAGGCCTCGTGTTCTCTGCCTCCCGATAAGAATCCGATGGTCCGCAATAGTCCTTGCAAGGTGCTGGGCATCTGTATTCATCGCTATCAGGTTTGCCCCGTGTATACCCTCCTCCTTCATCCTTGTGATGGTATTTGACCCGCTCCCGCCGCAACCAATGACCGTGATCTCGGTTTTGAGTTCCTTCAATATCTGGTCAAGTTCCTCGTTTTCAGACAGGACTTTGGCAGGCTCAGTACTCACCTTGGTCAAAGCTTCTTCGACTATCGATCTCATATCAGTCTCTCCAATCCCGGGATTCGGATGCATGTTATTGTCCTGGTTCGGACCATGTCCGGGGTGACCTCACGGCCGTTGATGTTCACCGTTATGCCCTTCATCAGATCCCCATAAAGGGGCCCATTGGGGATGCCCAGAATGCGCGCTTTATCGGGATCAAACCTTGCCCTGCTGATGATCAGCTGATCCCCGTCAACCGCCGTGGTTTCTCCACTACATATCAGTGTAACGCATAAGCTTATTAAATCATGTAGTACATGCTCCGTGTTTTCCTCCGTTGTTATGAAAACCGGGATCATGAGAGATCCCTTTGCTGAGAGGGTTGCTACCGGGAGATTCCCTGCTCCCGCTTTCAACCCGTCGGGATTGATCCGTATCGTTTCAAATAACAGCTCATCCGGGAGTCTGACAACCTTCGGAGTCCCGTCTTTTACTTGAGAAGAGAGACTAACATCAGAACCGGGAACAGCTTCTTCTGCCACTCTTCGTATCTTTTCCCAGGTAGACCAGGAAATATTCCGTATCTGGAGAAGTTCATGTTCTGAAAGACGGGGAATACCGAGATTCCCAAGTGCGGTCATGACCATTTTCATTTCAGTGGGGGTAATTGCCTTTTTATCGATGTAAACCGCTCTTGCATGACTTTTCTGTACGAGGGTCGCTATCATGGATGAGTCGAGGGATGACACAAACCTGCTATGCACGATGTGGCCAAATGCGGTCCTGGACTGGAGAGCGATCGTAGTCTCCCTCCGTGCATAGTGAGTACCGCCAATTCCGAGTACATTAATCGTATCCATCGGATCGGACTCAAGGAGACTCCGGGCGACCGCGTACCCTGCATGCGGATCGGTCCATTCTTTTTCCGTGCTTCCGATCTCAACAAAGAATGAGGGCGTGGTTAACTCTGTCGGGCCATGATGGGTGACTTCGTAAGTCGTCTGGTATCCTTCAGGAGCAAGGTTCTCCAGATTACCGAGTACGGCATGCATCCATTCCGGGGAGGCAACTGCAAGTGACCCGGCAATTCCCCCTAGTCCGGCAGCACCGATGTTGCCAGTGACATGCACCGTCAGGAGCGGTCGGGGATGCTCCGATGAATGCCTGGAAAGAAAAATGATGAGATCGCTGTCAAGTTCCTTGTCAAGATTGTCAAGGTATATCAGCCGGGTATCGGCCTCATGAACGATCAACTCATGCTTTTCGATTGGATAGGGGCGATCCGGGCCTGGCTCTGCCAATAAATATTCCAGACATGTTTGGATCGTCTTTCCCGCAGGATCTAAGCGGGAATGGACGAATGCTATATTCAGAGTGAATCCCCTTCGGAATCGACAGACATGGTAAACACTATTTCTTTGGAAACATACTATTGTTACTATGGACGAAGAGAAAATACGGTCCGCTTTCAAGAAAGAGGGAATCGACAAGGAGATCAAATGCCCTGATGCGTTTGCAATTTCTGAAAAATACGGGATCTCAAAGACCGATATTGCACGGTTCTGCAACATCCATGGAGTAAAGATCCGATCCTGCCAGCTGGGCTGCTTCAAATGAGTCTTTTTCTTACGACAATATCTGTTGATGAAGCAGTAAAGACAGCACGAAGCCTTGGCACAACGGTATCTCAGGAAGAGATCGCACTCTCTTCAGCATGTGGTCGCATTCTTGCCACCGATATAAAATCTGACATCGATATCCCTGGATTTAACCGCTCGTCTGTCGATGGATATGCGGTACGATCCCGTGACACAACAGGGGCATCAGAATCCCTCCCTTCCATGTTCAGGCTCATCGGGCGCGTTGCGATGGGCGGGGACGGTTTTGGAAATCTTCCTTCCGATAGCTGCCTCTATGTTCCGACAGGGGGGCCTGTCCCCGAAGGAGCTGATGCGGTCATTATGATTGAATACACCGAATCGATCGGGGAGGATATCCTTCTGAAACGGCCTGTCGCACCGGGAGAGAATGTTGTTCTCAGGGGCGAGGATTTCAAAGCGGGAGAGGAAATACTGCGCAGGGGAACTCCCTTGTCACCCCGTGAAATCGCAGCGCTAGCCGCAGTTGGCAGGACAGCCATTCCGGTCACGAGAAAACCCCGGGTGGGAGTAATATCGACCGGAAACGAGCTGATCCCTGTCAGCGAAATCCCTGTTGGAAGCCAGGTGCGGGATATCAACAGCTGGATGTGCGGTGCGGTCCTGGAATCTACTGGATGTATCCCAGAGTATTTCGGGATCACCAAGGATGACCGCCCGACGTTGCGTAAAATCCTGCAAAACGCCCTGTCTGTCTGCGATGCAGTGATCATCTCCGGGGGTAGTTCAAAGGATGACAGGGATTTAACTGCCGACCTCATCAGTGAATCCGGCGAAGTGCTGGTGCATGGCATCTCCATTGCTCCGGGAAAACCAACCATCATCGGGAGGTCTGGGCAGAAACCCGTGATCGGTCTTCCTGGCCATCCGGCGTCTGCGTTTGTCGTCCTTTTGGTTATTGCACGCCCACTTCTCCAGGAAATGACCGGGCAAGGAGATCGGGAGATGGTGACAAAACGGCTTACGCTGGGCGAGAATATCCCCTCAGCACGAGGAAGAGAGGATTATGTCCGGGTGCGTATCCGGGAAGGGAGGGTATACCCTGAATTTGGTAAATCCGGTCTTGTCAATACGCTCATCAGGAGTGATGGACTTGTCCGGGTGCCTTCCGGAGTTGAAGGGCTGGAGGAAGGGGAATTTGTGGAGGTGATCCTCTGGTAAAGCGCTATTTGTCGGTCAGGCCACTCGAAGAAGTTCTCGGGATTATCTCACGTGAGTTCCCCTCAAAGCGAATCTCTTCTGATGTCCCGCTTGAATTATCGGTGGGAAGGATTACTGCCAGGCCTCTTTTTGCATCCTACTCAGTACCGGGAGCAGTACTTGCTGCTATGGATGGTATTGCAGTCCGGAATGAAGATACGTGGGGTGCTAGCGAACAGCGGCCCGTCAGGG
>JAJRBU010000047.1 GCA_028679315.1 Methanoregulaceae archaeon | reverse complement strand
TTCTGGATCGTCAACCAACTCGCAGCCCTTCCGATCAAAAAAGTCTTCGATGCCTACCTGTTCCATGGCGGTTCCAGGCTCAATCCCCTGGGGGCCCGGGTCCTCGAATGATACCGGCAGGCATATGAGCGGATGCGCAGCGGTGACAAAAAGAGGCGGACAGGGGGATGCTTCTTGGGCACTCTCAAGAAAGGAATGAGAAACTGAAACGTTCGGTGGAATCAGAAAAAAGCGCCGGTCCACTGCTCCGGAACGGGGAGGGTATCCTTCCCTGCTCCCGACTTCCCCTGCATGAAGGTTTCAGGACCGGGGTGATACCGGTTTACGCAACCATGATCTCCTTTTCTTCCGAGAGCGTGCAGTTGAGGGCGCTGTCCCAGGCAGCAATCCGGTACCGCACCTTCTGATTCCTGTACTGATCCAGGCTGACCGGCACCCTTCCTCCCGTAAGGTTCTCAAAGAGGCGCTCTACGACCGTCCCGTTCACCAGGAGATCGATCCTCGCGAGCGGATGGTTGCAGGGTGTCGGATCCGATGCCGTGTAGTCGAACAGGTAGGTCCGGCCTTCCTTCCGGCAGGAGACCGTGACATTCACCGGCGCATTGAAGTCGTCGTGGGTCCGTGCATTCCCCATCCCGGCCTGCAGGGGATAGCTCCCCGGACCACAGCCGGGATAGGTCTCCCGCAACCATTGCTTATGCCGGGTGAAGGCATCGAAGCCCTTCAGGTCGATGTATGCCGGCCTGTTGATGCCGATCCCGTCACGGAACGCCGATTCGAGGAGGGGAATCGAATCCAGCCGGAACCCGGCAAGCAGCGTCTCGACCGTGTCGATGGCAACCGATTCCTTCGAACAGAGGATCGCATTCATCAGGATGAAATCGGTCTTTGCATCGTTGTCATCCGTATTGTTTGCCGGGCCGCACCGGTTGCCGGTGAGGGCGTCGATGATCACGAGATCGAAGCCCCGTGCCCGGTTCATCGCACACAGGTAGTCAAGGAACAAGCGGATATCGCCGGTACCGTATCCATACCCGGCATGCTCCTGCTTCTCGAGGAGGCCGAGCATCGATCCCCAGTGGAGCTTGAGCCCTCCGGTCATGCCGCAGAACCCGTGGCTTTTCAGGATCGGGATCCCGATGTATACCTCGCAATAGTCCGGTTCCCCCTGTGCCTGTTCCTTGGTCCGGAGGAACCTGGGGAGCCATACCTCGCACCTCCCCCGGATAGGCTCATCGATGACGGTCAGGAACCGCTCCGACAGCGTGACCGAATCGAGGTTGACAAGCTCGGCCCCGGAGCCACCATCGAGCACGCCATCGGCATCGTAATCGTAGCAGACATCAGTCTCGCTCACCGATCTCCCCTCGCCCCGCTGGAGCCGGGCAAAGTAGAAACTCTGGGGGTTGGTGGTATCGGACGGATTCTTCTCGGAGGAAAAGGTTGCATCGACGACCTTCAGGTCCGCGGTTCCGCCGTACCCGATGATCTCCCTCACTTTCCCGGCGACGTATCGCACGATCCGCGGGTCAGAGATGATCCCCCGTCCCTTCTCCCCGGGCAACCCCTGGCTCGGCCCGACGATATTGACCTTGATCACCACCCGGTCTCCCGGTCTGATGATCGCCGAGAGGCCGCGGGGCCCGAGCACCTGGGCAATCGCATCATCGACGAGCCGGGGGATCTCATCATCGGTGGGCTCCCGTGTCATGGAGGAGAACCCTACGACCGGCAGGGGGTGATCAGGAGGAATTTCAGGACGGGTTGTCGTCTTCTCGTACACTGCGTCAATGGTTGTTCCCCGGACACCCCCGATGACAGGGAGCTGTTTCATATCGTCCTGAATTTTCTGGAACCGTCGGTTGATAGCGCTGGAATACGGGATCCCCACCTGGGGGAATGTCCCTCCGCCAGAACAGGTGTCTGGTGCTGGATCTTCAGATGGATTCATATCGATCTGACCTCTGCAAACAGCAATGGTACCGGGATGATGAATACCTTGTCGATAATCGGGCCATCGTGGTCGTATTCCCGATGCCGGTGATCATCATGGGAACGAAGCCGGTCGGCGATTTCCTCCGGTCATGCCTGTCGGGATGATGCCGGCCCGCGTGAGAGGACAATTCCCCGGATGGTATGTCAGACCAGTACCCGTGCCTGGGTGGCGTCAAGGATGACCTCTCCCTCTGCCAGTACAGACCTGAAGAGCTTCTTTTCCGGGAGAGCGGCCAGGGCTTTGATGATGTGGTGCTGCCGGGGGTTCTGCATCGCGGAGAGCTCGGTCCACCGGAGGGTTCCCGTTCCATTACAAGCCTTCTCCACCTCCATCCACTGCGGGAAATGGATGAACTGCGAGAGGTCAGCTCCCGGGGCCCCGACCTTGGGGATATACCGCCACCCGATCAGGTCAAGGGACCTGAGATCGCGCTTCGCCAGTTCCAGGTCCTTGCCGGTGAGCGGACCGCCCGCTTCGAATGTCATGGTAAGGAAGGTGTTTCCCTCGTAGCTGAGGGACGTGGCATAGTGAGGCCGGACGATGTGCAGGTCCTCGATATCGGCAAAGATCTTTGGCACACCGGTCTGCTCCCGCCCGGTGAGGATGGGGGCCGTCCGGTTCTCCCATATCACAAGGGGATAGGCTGCATCGACGTGGTCCTTCTTCCCGTTGAACCGGGTGGGGACGGTCACGGCCACCAGGTTATAGTGACCCCCGGCAAGCCAGTTGATCTCGGTCAGCTGGTGAAGGGCGACCTTCACTTCCGGCGCCAGGAGTTCGAGTTCTTCGGGGATGTAGGCTTCGAGTGCTGCACGATCGGTCTCAAAGGTCACCGCCAGCATTGTTGCCTTCTGTTGTGCCTTATAGGACGTCGTGAACCTATCGCCCCCGAAATGGGCGGGCATCAGGTAGATGGTGTCGTTTCTCAATCGGAACATGGGGTATCGTTCAACTATTCCCGCAGAAACGATAAAAGAGTATTCGATGTTTTTTTCCCACCAGCATCCGAGGGGAAATTATTTTCGTAGCTCATGGTGCATGCATCATGGCGCCATGGGACTCGTGATGACACGATGAACCATTGGGGATTGTGAAGAGCATGGGAATAAAAATCGGGTATTGTGCAATTACTGATGCCTGGACACCGGCCGGGTGTTTACGGCAGGCAATAGAGGCTGAAAGGATCGGATTTGACTCGCTGTGGGTCGAAGATCACCTGATCGCGATGCCAGGGGGGACCGAATGCAACTTCGCCTGGACGGTCATGAGTTCGGCACTCCAGGCGACGAAAAGGGTCCCCTTCATCACCGGGGTGACCGCCCCCATCATGCGCTACCACCCGGCCATCGTTGCCCAGGCGTTTGCCACCATGGGGACGATGTACCCGGGACGGGTAGGACTCGGCGTGGGTACGGCCGAGCCGCCGAACGAGATGGCGGTCTACGGCGGCGAGTGGCCATCGAACGCGACGCGGCTCGAGATGCTCGAGGAGGCACTCACGGTCATACACCGGCTGTGGACGAGCGATTCGCCCACCAGCTTCGCTGGAAAGTACTACAC
>JAJRBU010000026.1 GCA_028679315.1 Methanoregulaceae archaeon | reverse complement strand
GTCTGGATCGTGTATCCCTCATTCGCAGTGATCGTGAAGGTCACCGAACTGCCAGGGAGTGCCGTGACGAGTCCGGCCGGTGTGATACTGCCTCCTGAGCCGGATGTTGCATTGATCTCATAGTGATCCGGCAGCTCTTTCCCATCATCAATCGGGGTAAAGGCTGCGGAGATGGTATGGTTGGTGGACATATTTGTGAACGTGTAGGTGCCGGCAGATCCCATATCCCCCCCGTCCACAAGAATGGTCTGGATCGTGTATCCCTCATTCGCAGTGATCGTGAAGGTCACCGAACTGCCAGGGAGTGCCGTGACGAGTCCGGCCGGTGTGATACTGCCTCCTGAGCCGGATGTTGCGTTGATCTCATAGTGATCGGGCTGTTCCTCGCCATTATCAACCGCAACGAAGGCAGCAGAGATGGTATGATTGGCAGAAATATTCTTAAACGTGTGCGTGCCGGCAGATCCCAGATCCACCCCATCCACAAGGACGCTCTGGATCGTATATCCGTCGTCCGGAGTGATCGTGAAGGTCACCGAACTGCCGGGGAGTGCTTCGTAGAACCCGGTGGGTGTAATATTCCCTCCCGCTCCCGAATATGCGTTAATCTCGTAATGATCGGGAAGATCGGCCTGTATTCGAAGGGAGAGGTTGGTCACTGCCCCGGCTATGAACGGGCAGGTTGCCTGCCAGGGACCACCGGCTGCGACGTCATATACTTCTGCAGGTTTCCCATCGACATAGAACGAAACTGGTGCACCGTTCTCGATGATTCCCTGCACTGTCAGCTTCGGTGAGTCCTCATCCGGTCCTCCGTAGATGCCTTCTTTGGTGGTGAGGATGTAATTGACCCCGTCGATCCCTCCCGTTACCTTCACTGATATTTTCGTCTGAACAGGAGCAAGTGTTCCCCAAAGGGTTACATCCCCATAGAACGCATGGGGCAGGTTTGGCGGATTGGGGGTAACCTCGAAGGTAGCGATACGATAGACATCATCAATCGCCGCGTTATCCAGCGCAGCGGTCAGTGCCTGTGCTGCTGCCTGGCCCTTCAGGCTCCCTTCACCCTGCAGGGTAAAAAGAACGGTTCCCGGTGCAGGGGAAGACCCCACAACCACATCACCCTGACGGATGACATCGAAGCTGCCATTGCCCATGGGGTGCTGGACAACGATGTAATACGTCCCTATAGCCATCCCGGTGGTGACGGTATCCGGGATGATGTATTCATAGGTCCCGTTTTCACGAATAGGCGCTGAAACAACGCTTGGGTAGCTCCCGCCGAGGATCCAGATTGCAACTCCCGGTGATGGATTCCCCTGAACGGCACCACTGACAGAAATCTTCTGTCCCGGTTTGATAATCGAAGGTGAGACAGAGAGGGTCAGAGGAGGGATGTCCAATGGCAGGGATATGCTTGCAGAGGATGATCCGGCAAGATTGGTTATCGGCCTTGGATCAGATACGGCATAGACCGTGTAAGTCCCTTCTGGGATCGTGAGCCCATCGGTCTCCCAGGAATACTCCCAGGAGTTATCCGGAAGTACATTGATGGTGGTCCAACCCCCTCCATAGACCGACACGTTCGGGTTATGCAGGGGAGCCCCCTCGGGCGGAAGTCCTGGTCCTGTGAAGAGCAGGTAGACCGTGGGACTCACGGTGCTGATTCCCGAGAATGAGATCTCATCCCCGAGATAGTACTGATGTCCACCAGGTATGGTGATGGTCACCGTATCTTCAGCAGATACAGGGACGATCCATAAAACAAGTAGTATGAAAGCGATGAGTATTGCCTGAAATTTCCCCGTCATTTAAATCGTTCAATGGTAATAATTTCAATAAATAAAAATCTTTTGGAGAATTGAGGGGTTCAAAGGGTTTTTTGTGGCATATAAACCTCTAAAAAATGGATTTACATCGGAAGGGCATAGCACATTTATACGTCGGTGGACCCCCTTAAATAAGACCTTCACATCATTCCGGCTGACTCCGGATCTGGCATTCTGTTTCAGAAGGTGCCGCAGTGTGTTTTCTTTACCCGTCAGTCTTTTTCAGGGATCTTTCAAAGGACAGGCTGATAGAAGAGTGTGCAGGGAAACCCTGGAACGGTTCCAGTATTATTTCCTGCATATCTCGGAATTATACCCCATCGATACAGTGAGAGATTTATTCTCAGCAGGTCACATGAAGGAGAGCGACAAAGGATCGATCCTCATGCTCAAGCAAGGGAAGGATCTCGCTGGTCGGAAGCAGAACAGTCTTGTATGCGGACATAATCTTCTCTGCTCCAGGGGTAATGGGAAGACTGCCATACTGCCCGGTTCCGACATATACCACGTCAGGTTTTTCCTCGCTAAGAAACCCAAGTTCATATTCTGAGAGAGGAGTATGGCCATAGTCTCCTTTCATCTCTTTCGAGGCTTTCTTCTTCCTCTTCGAGATCGAACCATCGGTATGGATAATGATATCATGATCGTATCGTGTCTTCCCTACTTCGATCCAGCCAAATCCGGTCTTCATGAGAGATCGCCCTCCGTTCTTATTAGCTATTCCCGATCACCCTGATGCCCCGTCCGGTTATATTACCCTGTCGGTCATTTATTTGCAGGGTATGGCTTCATTCCTTGCTTTTTCCAGTGGTAAGGTGCTCCTCTACCCTGAACCGGACCATCCTCCTGACAAGATCAAAGGGGATCGGCTTATCAAGCGGAAACCGGACCGAACCCTTGGCATGGTGATACGGTGCAAGTTCATCCTCAAATGCCTGTATTACTGGTGGTGTGGGATAGAACCCGATATGCTGCTCATATGCTCCAAAGTGGACCAGGTTGCCATGAAGCGTGAAGGTGGGAATCCCATAGGTGATCGTCTCTTGTGCACCGGGGGTATTCTTATGGATGGTCGTTCGCAGTTGTTCGAGGATCTCTCGGATTCCGGGAGGAAATGAGTTGATATACTCATCGATGGTCCTGAATTCTCTTCGGGCTATCGGTGCGGGATGTTTCTTCTCCTTCATAGGATGATGCTCCTCATACCAGGATATGAAGCCCTGCCGCGACACTGGATCATTCCTCTCCCTTCCTTCGGATGATCATCCTGATCAACGGGAGCATGAGTCGTGTCCGGAGCCCGCCAAGCACCCGGTCGACCTTCATCAGTTCATCGGGGATCGGTATCTTCTGCGGACAGGCATCCACACATCTTCCGCAGTTCTGGCAGAGTGAAGCATCAGACCGACCCGCATCCTGGCCCCCCATCAGCCGCAGGCCATACCACCCTCGGGTGATAAGGCGGGAATTGCCCCTGCAGTAGTCATTATACAGGGAGAAGCAGTACGGGATGTTCACCCCGAACGGGCAGGGCATGCAATAGGAACAGCTGGTACAACTGACCTTCGTGAGGCGCTGGTACATACCCGCCACGTGCGCGATTGTCTCCAGCTCGGAGGGACTCATGGAACCTGGAAGGGCTTCTTCGCAGGTCTTCAGGTTCTCCTCGATATGGTGCTCATCGTTCATCCCCGAAAGGACGACCGTCACTTCGGGGTGGTTCCAGACCCATCGGAGCGCCCAGGCAGCAGCCGATCGCCTGATGGGGGACCGTGCGTATTCCTGTCTGACCTCGCGGGGAAGGTTGCGGGCAAGCATCCCACCCCGGAGCGGCTCCATCACCATAACTGCGATCTCTTTTGACGCAGCGTACCGGAGTCCCTCGGTCCCGGCCTGGTTGTACTCATCGAGAAAATTGTACTGGATCTGGCAGAAGACCCAGGGGTAAGCATCGATAATCTCGCGAAATGTCCTGAGATCGCCATGGAAGGAGAACCCGGCATTCCGTATCTTTCCGGATGCCAACGCTGAATCGAGGAACTCCGTGACCCCGAGATCCCGCAGTTTCTTCCACTGGACGGCATCGAGAGAGTGGAGGAGATAATAGTCGATCCGATCGGTTCGGAGTTTTTTCAGTTGGATATCGAGGATCCTGTCCATTTCCTGCCGCGTATTGAGGTTCCATGGCGTGAGCTTGGTGGCAAGTTGGACTTTCTCGCGATATCCGTCAGCGAGAGCCTTCCCAACAATCCGTTCGCTCTCGCCTCCGTGATATGGCATGGCAGTATCGACATAATTGACACCACGGTCAATGGCACTCCGGATCTGGCGCATCGCACACTCCTCGTCAATCTTTCCCATCCTGGTGGGAAGCCGCATTGTACCATAGCCCAACGCGGACAGGTGATCGCCATTCTTTGGTACGTTCCGGTATTGCATGGACTTCATCCTCGTTGCACTGGGATCGAATTCAGGTCAGGCTGGAGATGCCGTGTCTCTGAAAGGATTTGATAGTGGGATCAAAAAGACTGTGCGATCCGGAAAGAGAAAGAGGGGGATTCACTTTACCCTTTCTATGCCCTTACACCGATCCTCTGCCTTCGTTTGTATTCCCGCTGGCAACGATTCTGCTTCGATGTAGACATGGTGGGTCTCCGGGTACGCACTCTTCAGGTCAGCTTCAATCCTCCTGATTGCCTCGTGCATCTGCTCGGCCGTGGTACCTTCAGCAAAGCAGACCCCCATGTTCACCAGCAGATCGTGCGGACCCATGTACATCGTAAGGATGTCACCCGCACGCTCGACTGCCGGATCTGACTCGACGCGCCGCCGGATATCTGCCAATTGTTCCGGGTTAACCCCCTCCCCCATCAGCAGACCCATGGTCCGGGATGCGAGTATCCAGGCAACGCTCATCAGCAGCAAACCGATCGCAATCGATGCGATGCCATCGAGATAGGGATTGTTCAACAGGTGGCCGAAGAAGATACCGAGGAAGGCAAAGATCAATCCGAGCATGGCAGCGCTGTCTTCAAGGACGATCGTGTAGAGACTCGGGTCCTTCGATTGCTTGATGAATCGCCAGGCACCCATGTCACCCTTTGCATGGAAAAACTGTCGGATTGCGATGGCAAATGATCCACTCTCCACAAGAAGAGAGATGCCGAGTACCACGTATGCTGCGGTGGGATCTCCCATCTCGGCTCCCGGGGCAACGTGGCGGATATGAGAGATACCCTCATAGAGCGACATGCCGCCACCGATGCCAAAGATAGAGACCGCAACGATATGGGTCCAGAAATAGAGCGATTTTCCGTAACCGAACGGATGGCTCTGATCGGCCGGCTGCCGTGACTTTCGCATCCCGAGCAGTACGAGCAAACCGTTCCCGGTATCCACAAGCGAATGGATGCCCTCTGAGATCATGGCAGACGATCCGGTGATAGCCGCAGCAATGAACTTGATGATGGCAATGATCAGGTTCCCCGCGATGGCTGCGACAACGGCTATTTTTGAACTGCTTTGTGTTGCCAAGGAGTTCCTCCCTCTGTTTGGCGGGTCAGGTCAATTCCCCCGCTTATCTGCTATTCGGGGCTCATAGGAATGAAACCACCGCACTCTCTCAATACATCCCCACAGTTGTGGATCACCGTTGATTATTTTACTATTGCAGGGAGTTTGTACAGGATTTGGGGAATAGATTGCTTTTCAAAGATGAGAATAATCCTCCAGGGATGAGACAGGGGTTGCTGACCGTTTCAGGAGGTTACAATGGTCACGGGAATTGAACCGTCAGGATTGTATGTGTCCGGTTAATTCCAGCAGGTGGTGAAACTGCCATTCCCGTTCTCTTGCCGTGGCATCCTCTGCATCTTTTTGGGCTGCAGCATCCCGGAATGCGGTTGCAGCGTAGATCGCAGCCGCGATAGCATGTGCAGGAACATGTGCCGTTGCCATAGCCTGACCGGCAGCACGGGCAGCAGAGCGGGCTGCATCATCCCCTTCTGCCTCACGGGCAGCTGCATGCGCCGCAAGGGAAGTTCCACGGACGTCTGCCATCCTGAACACCCCGGTGCGAACCCACTCCCGGAGCGCTGCTAGTGCATCCCGTGGCCGGGTGTCTCCGGGGAATTTTTCCTCGAAGAAGGGGAGAGCCCGCTCTGCACAGTCAGCAGCCCAGGTTGCAAGGATTTTATGGTCCGTCTTTCCGGCACGTTCTGCAATAGGCTTGTCAAGGTCGCTCACTGCCATTTTGCGTCGTTTCATTGTCTTTGTAATCCGGGATTGACGGCTCCCTTTATTTTTGTACTTATTTTCGCCCTGTTTAAATAAAGCTATGAAAAATACCGGAATATACTTGTTAAACCGGTAAAAAAGGGAATTGAACGGATAAACGTCTAGAAAATCCTGGAATGGCCATGGTGCCCTTTGAAATACTGGTGAGGGTCGCTGTAACGGTATCAGGGGATAGCCCCCTCACCATCACAGTAGTGGTATAATCCTGATACCCGGCCTTGGTCAGCCTGATCTGGTGGGGACAGATTGCCACCCCCGTCAAGGTAACCGGACTCATACCTCTCAGGGTACCATCAAGATAGAATACTCGCCCAGTTCGGCGTCGAAGGTACTGAAAGGGTCCCGGTAAAAGTCCCAGCCGGTGACAGAGTCGGTGCAGTGGTCGGAATAGTAGGGGGAGCCGGTGTATGACTTAAATCGTAATCCGGGTAAGGACGAGAGGTATTTCCAGGATACCGCCCAGAATCCCCGCCCGGATTTCCAGCACCCTTCGTGCAATAAGAGAGAAATGATATAAAGAGACGATGGTAAGGTGATACACATGAACAATAACGCTGCCATCCTTCTTATCGGCGCTGTACTTGTCACGGCACTCGTTGCCGGCTGCACAACACAACCGCAGACGGTACCCGTCACCCCATTGCCTACCACGACCCTGCCGGTTACCACCCCTCCGGAGCCTACACTCCCCGGGACATGGACCCTCATCTCGGCCTTTGCCCAGGGGAGGGGGACAAGCATGGTTCCCCTTACCACAATCACCGCAACCTTTTCAGACACAGGCCTGGTCTCCGGATTTGCAGGCTGCAATAATTATGTTGCCACATACCAGGTCAGCAGTGACATGATTGCAGTGGGAAAGCCGGCTGTCGCAAAGAACGAATGCAGCAGTCCGATCGGAGTAATGGACCAGGAGACGATCTATCTCTCAAACCTCAAGGCAGCAGAACGGTTCACGATTGAGGGTTCACGGCTCACCTTCTATGATCTCAAAGGGACGATCCTTCTCATCTACGACCGGAAAGGATCCGCGGAACCCATCCTTCCCATCGCAGGGATTCCCTGGATTCTCGACCTGTACAGGATGGAATCAGGAGCGAACATGCCGGCAAACCTGGACACCGAAGTGTCCATCCTATTTGCAACTGACGGAACCCTCACCGGAACGGCAGGTTGCAACTCGTACCAGGGCACCTATACCCCAAGCAGTTCAAACGGAATCTCGATCAGCGACCCGGTTGTATCAACGGAGAACTATTGCATAGCATATGGGGTGATGGAGCAGGAAGAGGCCTACCTTGCCCTGCTTCCCTCGGTCGCATTGTATGAACTAACGAGCGATGGTCACCTTTACCTGCTGGATGAGAACTATACTCCGCTTATCCGATACGTGAGCTGAAGGAGGTCTATTTCAGATTTTTCTCCACCCTGTGATCCTCCGGTGAAAAAATCCCTGATTATTTTTACGAAGTGTACTTTCCCCCCCTTTGACACGTCGTTGATAGGGACACTGCCAGGACCCGATGGTCCAAAGATACGGTTATCTCCTTCAGTCACCAACGGCTCTGATGGATGGTGACGCCGAACAAGATGACCAGTGAGCCTGAATATCCCCGGTTCCCGTTCGGGATGGCCCCGGAAAAAGGAAGGTGGATGCTTGTGGTTCTTTGCATGGTCATCAACCTCTGCCTCGGGACTCTCTACTCATGGAGTGTCTTTGTTGAGCCACTCACCGCGTATTTTTCCACCGGGCTCGGCATGGCAGTAACTGTAAACGAGGTACTGATGCCGTTCTCGGTATTCATCGCGGTCTTTGCAATCACCATGCTCCTTACCGGCAAATATGTCGAGGAACTCCAGCCACGGATCATCACGGTGATAGGGGGAATATGCTGCGGCCTCGGCTGGTTGCTTGCATCGACCGCAACCTCGGTTATCATGCTCACCCTTGTATTCGGGGTGATCGGGGGTATTGGTGTCGGGATCGCCTATGGGGCAACGATCGCCGTTGCCGCCCGGTGGTTCCCGGACAGGAGGGGGCTTGCTGTCGGGATGACCGTTCTCGGGGTCGGATTCTCGGCAGTCCTGACTGCAAACCTTGCCGGGTATCTCATCGACGCATACGGGGTCATGGCAACGTTCCTCGTCTTCGGCATTGGGATTCTCGTTATTACCATCCCGATGGCACTTCCGCTCACGTTCCCCCCTGCAGGGTGGAGACCAGCCGGCTGGCAGCCTTTAATTCATCATGGTGACGGGGGACACCCGGTATGTGACTGCACGAGGGCTGAGATGATCAGGACCCCGGCATTCTACGGGCTCTGGCTCTGTTACTTTATCGGGAGCATCGCCGGCCTGATGGCGGTCTCCATCGCAAAACCGGTCGGGACCGAACTCGTGCATATCGAGGCCGGCCTTGCGACCACGCTCGTGGCATTCTTTGCCCTCTTCAATGGCGGAGGCCGGCCGGTATTCGGGGTCCTCACCGATCGTATCAACCCACGGAATACCGCCATGCTCTCGTTTGTCCTGATTGCCCTTGCCGGCCTTGTAATGTGGCAGATGCCGACTCCTGCAGGGTATATCATCGCCTTTGCCCTGCTCTGGGGGTGCCTCGGGGGTTGGCTTGCGATTGCACCGACGGTCACTGCGACGTATTTCGGAACGGTTGATTATCCCCGGTGCTACGGAGTGGTCTTCCTCGCTTACGGGGCAGGAGCGATCGCCGGCCCCCAGCTTGCCGGGTATGTCGATACGGTGACCGGGAGCTACCTTGGGGTCTTTCCTGCAGTGCTGGCTCTTGGCATAACCGGATTCCTGATCGCAGGTCTCCTGATGAAGCCACCGAAAAAATCGGGATGAAGAACTGGAACGAGCTTCTGCTTCTGCAATACGTCAACGATCATCATTGTCCCCTTTGGATTCTTTAATGAACCATAGTCTGTCAACAGCGATGCAGGGCAGAAAGGTTTCCTCGTTGCCCATACACCCACCATGGCAGGATCGCACGGGAACGGAACGATCCTGTAACGGTGGCTGACGCACCCAGGCGCCAGAAAGGTTCCAGGAATATCAGTTCAATTTCACCCATTTGAATAACAATTTCCGGCTCTCTCCCTTCCCCTCCTCATAAAAATAGAGAGGGATCAGGTAACAATCAATGGTTAGGTGGCACCATATCCAGTGATTATTAAAGGAACCCAAGGTCAATTATTCAAGGACGTAGGAAAATCGGGAATCCCATGAAAACAATCCGTTCACCCCGATCGAAGGGTTCCACCAGAAAGTATGAAAATCGCGAAACAACGTTCATCCGTAACATTATCCTTATCGGTCTGCCAGGGGCAGGGAAGAGCACTATTGGCGTCATCCTTGCAAAAACCTTCGGAATGAATTTTGTTGATACCGATATCCTGATACAGGAACAAACCGGAAGGCTCCTGCAGGAACTGATTGATTCGATGGGACCTGATACGTTCCTCTCGATAGAAGAGGAGACGATACTGACCCAGGATGCTTCCAACGCGGTCATCGCAACGGGAGGTAGCGCTGTTTTCAGCAGGCGGGCAATGGAACACCTGAAATCCGATGGCATCGTTCTGTACCTGAAGATCCCCTTCGAGGGTATGGTGAGAAGACTGAACAACATCACGACAAGGGGCATTGTGCTTTATGGGGGACAGAGTCTTCGTGATATGTATAACCAGAGGATCCCGCTCTATGAGAAGTATGCAGATATCACGATCGATTGTTCTGACGAAAAATTTGAGAGAATTGTGGAAAAAGTCATTGAAGAGATCAATAAAAAAATCAGCAGGTACTGATTCCAATTTTAAAAACCACACAGGGTCTGCAATCGTTTAAGAATAGGGGAAAAGGGGGAGCACGGATGGGACCCCCTCTTCATGCTATAGGTGCGGCACCCTGCTGGAGCTTCTGGGTGATGGTGACCGTAATCAATGAAAGCAGGCCCATGATGATGATGAGGAGCGGGATGAGGAGGGCATAGACGATCATCCCGAGCAGGCTTGGGAGGAGGACTGGGGCAAGCGTATTGATCCCGAACAGGATGGTCACTATCCCGGTGATCGTCAGGACAAGGAAGAGCCGCTTTATGATCGGGGGGAGGGTAACCGGTTCCGCCGGTGGGTGCCGTATCCCGTACAGAGTCGGGGTGATGATCTGCGTAGCGAGGAGAAGCACCCCCGTCACAATGTTCTGGAGCCCCAGGAGCGGCTGGATCATCCCGGCCAGGATCCCCGGGACAATGCACGAAAAGATCCCTGCAGCTGCACAGAGCAGCCCGAACGCAACCACCAACCATGACCGGGTTACCTGGCTGCCAACGAACTGGCCCAGGGCAAGCAATTCAAGCGAGGTCAGCACAAGGAGCAGCCCGAGCTGGCCATCAGAGTTGAATGAGGGAAGAATACCGAGGGTCATGAAGAGGACGAGGAACCCGAGGAGGATCATGAGACTGCCCTGGTAGGTGTTGAATGAATTTCCCACCGTCAGGGAGGCCTCTTTTAACAGGCAGAACCCGCTCTTTGAGGAGGATGGCGGGACAGGGGGCGTGCCGCCACCCTGACCGTATTGCCTGTGTACTACATGGATGCACCAGGCAAGGAAGAGGAGGGATACACCAAAGATGAGACACAACACTGCCGTCAGCGGATTGGGGACGATGCCAGGGAGGAGCGTGATTATCCCCAGCACTACCTCGATCCCGTATACCAGGACACAGGCAATCGTCAGCTGCTGCAGGATCCCGGGGACTTTCATCCATATCCTGGCTTTATGCTTTGACGTGAACAATTGCAGCAGCCCCAGGGCTCCGGTAACAAGAACGATCAGGCCGGCAAGCACACGGATCGCCATGCTCAGGTGCCCGGGATAGAATATGGCAAGGGTCCCGAGGATTGCCGTGAAAAGCCCGATGATGACGACAAGCCACGAGCGGAGGAGGTCTCCAAACGGCGTCTTTCCCATCGTGATGATCTGCATCGAGACGAGAACCACGAAAAGGCCGTACATACTGTCCTCGCTGTAGGGGAGCTTCCCTTTATCGATCAGGAAGAGGAGCGCCCCGAAGAGAAGGAAGAAGACGCCTCCGACTATCAGGAGTACTACCTCAATGGAGAGATCGATCTCCGCCCTCTTGGTGATATAGGGTTGCAGTTGCTGTTCTGCTGCACTGTCCTGCTGCCTGGTCCCGTTGCTCATGTGGATCTACCGCCATAGGGATGAGCGACTGGTCCGAACGGGCAAGGACGATTCGGCTTGTTGTGGGTCTTGTCGTTGGTGAATCTTGACACGGCCATCATATCTGTCCTCCATTATGTAGATCAGATGAACCGTCCCTCTTTCTCGAAACGGACCCTGTGATCATGGGCATGCTTCAGCAGGAACTCTTCCACATTCTTGTCTCCGAGGATATACCCGCCGTAGATGAGGTGATTCGGCTCATAGGGCACGATAATTCGCCCATCTCCCTCCGCGACATGGTCAAGGATGTAAGAAGCTGCCTTGTCAACAGGATATGCCTCTTCTGGGATGGCTGCTCTTTGACCTTGACTGTCAATAATCTTGGAAAAGACGGGGGTCGCGATGTCCCCGGGGCATATCACGGAAACCCTGATCCCCTTTTCCGCATACTCGTACCGCAGACTTTCTGACATTCCGACGACGGCATACTTCGTGGTATCGTAGATCACCTGCATCGGGTAGGGGACAAGCCCCGCCAGCGACGACGTGTTCACGATGTGACCGGATCCCTGCCTGAGCATGATAGGGATTACTGCTTGCACACCGTAGATCACGCTCCACAGGTTCGTATCGATCATGGATTTCCAGTCGTCAAGGGTGCCGGTCTCAAACAGCATTGGCTTGAAGATCCCGGCATTGTTGAAGAGCATGTCCAGCCGGCCGGCTTCTGCCGCGGTACGGTCGATTGCGCTTTGCACCTGTTCCTGTTTCGTGATATCGACCAGCAGCGTATATACATGGTCCTGGAATGCGGAAAGCTGCCCTGCAGCTGCGGAAATTTTCTTCTGATCACGTCCGGCCAAGTAGACAGTTGCTCCTCTTTTGAGGAGCTCTTCGCTCACTGCGTATCCGATACCGGAGTTCGCCCCGGTCACGATACAGATTTTGTCCTGGTAATATCCCTTATTTTCCATATGTATCCTGCTTCTCCTTCTTATTTATTCAATCACACGGCTCCCGATCCGATCAAGGATAACCCTGCCGTCGGCCAGTACTGCCTGAGTGACCTTTTTTACCGGGAGAGTTGCAAGGCTGTTGATGATCTGGGATTTCGTGGGATGTGGCATCTGCACGGTCAGTCTCATAGCCGATGACAAGGGCTGTTGCCCGTGGGTGGCGACCATCCCGGGAACCAACTGAACCCCCCAAAATGAACGGGCATATTGTAATCAAGATTGTCCTGGATCCGGATAGAGATACCTCCGACAGAGTGTCCTTCGAGACGATGATAAGGGTATCGATCCTGTTTTACTACGAAGAAAAATCTGCTACGTAAGTGTGCTGCTTTTCCTCACCCCGTCGAAGGGAGGGAAGTGAAGGTTGCATACCCGGATTCGTGTTCGGAGCTGCGAAGGGGGAATCTCCAAAATCATTTTTTCCATTGTTATGATCCACCACGGTGAGGTATCCCAACGACCCCTTAATGTTCGCTGACCAAAAAATTTTGGGTATAATACTATTTTCACCACCAATATTTCTTATAAATCACGACAGAAAATATACAGTTGTCGGAGTTCTCAAATCTATGCAAAAAAAGTGATACATCATTCAATATGGACTATGAAGAAATTTGTGTGCTTGATACCGCCCTATCACATCTTGGGGGACGCCACAGCGGTGGGGGTAAGCCGAAGGCGCAACCCCCAGGAGCGTTATAAAAGACACGAAACCCTTTGAGGCGGTGAAAAAATGGTGGTTGAAATGCCACTATACCCAAAATTTCTCTCTATCCTCGAAGAGGTCCCATCAACGCGGAGACGTCTCCTTTTAAACTATACTACCATGGTATACAGTTCCAGATAAGAGGTGAAGCTTTTTATCTCCCATAGATATCATTGAACGAGGATTCCGATGCAGTTTAAAATGGGCTACAGTCCCAGTATCGAGCGGTCAAAGCCGACCGAAGCGTTGCACCAGGCGGTCCTGGCTGAAAAGATGGGATTTGACTCGGTGTGGGTCGATGATCACTTTCTGCCTGTACCCCATATGACTGAATGCGGTTTTGCATGGACCTGGATGAGCTCTGCCCTCCAGGCCACGGATAGGGTATTCTTTGCCACTGCGGTCACTGCCCCAATCATGCGGTATAACCCGGCGGTCGTGGCGCATGCGTTTGCCACCATGGGGGCAATGTACCCGGGACGGGTGGGGATCGGGATTGGTTCAGGAGAAGAGCTGAACGAGATGGCGGTGGTGAGGGGGGAATGGCCAAAGCCGGGGAAACGGCTTGACATGCTTTCAGAAGCGCTTGATGTGATGCACAGACTCTGGATGAGCACCGGGCCCACCAGTTTTGACGGCTCGTATTACACACTCAAAAATGCCACTATGTTCACCAGGCCTGAAGGGCCGATCCCCGTCTACTTCAGTGCTATTGGTCCACGGGCATCAAAGATGGCGGGTCTCCTAGGTGACCATCTTATCACGGTAGCAAAGGACCCTTCTGTCGTCAGGGATGTCATCATCCCGAACTTCGAAGCCGGGGCAAAGGAGTCGGGAAAAGATCCAAAGACGATGGAACGTGCCCTTGCCGTCCTCTACTTCTACGATCCTGATCACGTTGTCGATCCCGAGGCAATGAAGGTCTCTGCCTCAGAAGCGAAAATTGAGGTCGCCGGGGAGGGCTCGCAGATGGAACTCTGGCACAATGCCGAGGATATCATCAGGAGGATTGAGGAATGGAAGCGGCTGGGATTTGATCATATTATTTTCGGGAACTTCAGTGCAGATTGCAATGCCGGCCTCAGGGTATTCCAAGATGTTCTTCCGCATGTAGTCTGAAGGAGGACTGGAAACCCTTTTTCTTTTTTCCCCAACTCCTTTTCCTTGCAGACTCGCGACAGATTCCGGTCATATTCCTCTGAAAAGAGGGATTGGTAGAGAAACCGGCCTGGCACCAACCGGAAGGTACCATTTCCCCACCTCTGCTGTTTCCACTTCCATTCCCGGGGAATAACTTTGCATCTCCACCCTTCCCATTTCACCGGGAGGAATGTGGGAAAGGATACACGCCTTAAAAGGGCATTGCTGCATCTCCCACGATCACTGTCACAGCCTTGTGATCGATGAGAGCCAGGCCCGGGATCCTTCCTTTCTCGTGTGGCTCTCAAAGACTGCAGCCTGTATGTCGTTGATCCTCCAACCCACTGAAAAAGCATCGTGTACCTCTTGTTTTGTAATCCTGCGGGGACCATACCCACCAGGTTCCAGGTCGCTGAAGGCGAGCATGAAATACGATCCTCCCGGTACCAGGACATCATGCAGGTTCCTCACAAATACCACTCGTTCCGGGTCTGACAGGGTATGGAAAAGGCCGGAATCGATGACGGTATCAAAGGTCCTCCCTATCTCACTAAGATGGAGAGTATCTCCGACAATGAACGTTACAGCAAGACCACGCTCCGCTGCCTTTTTTCGGGCTGTCACGATTGCCTTCTCTACTGAGTCTACTCCGATGACATGATGGCTACGGCTCGCAAGAAAGAGAGCATTCTCCCCGGTTCCGCATCCTGCATCAAGTACGTCGCCGGTTATCTGCCCGGATTCCTCGATGCGGACGATCTCCTGTTGCGGCCTCCCGATATCCCAGGGAGGCCTCCCGTGATAGGCCTGTTCGAAGAAATCCATGATCTTTGAGGAATATCCACTTCACAAAGATGATGGTTTCGATCACCCCTCACCATGGTTCCTATACCATGACCTCCCTTGGACTACCCCTCGATTGCACTTCAAGTCTCAATCATCATCGTATCGCCAATCCATCGCCCTGATGTAAAAGAGGAATTTCGTTCGTGAGATTCCATGTCGCTTGATACAAGCAGATCCTGCACGCTTTTTCGAGCGTTTTTTTCACTATCACAACGAGGCCAGTGTCCTGCTCGTCCGGGAAAAGAAGTCATCAGTAAGGGCATCTTCGAGCCCGTACTTCCGGTATACCCAGTCCGCGTAGTGATAGTTCATGCGGTCAAGGATGCAATAGTCAATTTTCCCCTTGAGCATTACCGCAAGTCCTTCTGCTCCAGGAAGCATCGGGGCGACCATGGCAAAGGTCCTGATCCCGGCATCGTGCAACACCCCGAGTGCGTGTATCCGTTCCTGTATTGGTGGCGCATCTGGTTCGAAGATCTTCCTGATCTCTTCATCCGCCGTGGTGATTGAGAGGCCGACCTCGAACTCCCGGGCCTCCCGGATGATATCGATATCCCGCAGGACAAGGGGAGAACGGGTCTGGATGATCACCGGCCATTCGTTCCTGGCAAGGATCTCCAGGCACCGTCGTGTCA
>JAJRBU010000036.1 GCA_028679315.1 Methanoregulaceae archaeon | reverse complement strand
ATATTATTGTTAACCCACTCCACAATGGTATCCAGTGTAGTACCGGGTACAAAGATCGCCTTGATACCTGCAGCATAGAGCTTCTGAAAATCCTGTTCGGGAATGATACCCCCTCCGATTACGGTTATATCACCTGCACCTTTTTCCTGTAATAAGGTAACTACCTGAGGAAATAAATACCGATGAGCTCCCGACAAGCAGCTTAAGCCTACCACATCCACATCTTCCTGGATTGCCGAAGCCGCAATCTGTGCGGGTGTTTGATGACATCCTGTGTAGATAACTTCATAACCGGCATCCCGGAAACATCTGGCTAAAATCCTGGCTCCACGATCATGACCGTCAAGCCCCGGTTTTGCCACCATTATACGAATCTTTCTCTCAGTCATTTCACTCTCCCTCCCTCAATCACTCTTAATAGAGTCCCGGATCACGGTATTCGCCATAAAGATCACGATAAACATCGCAAATCTCCTGGACACTGGCCAGATTCTTAACAGCCGCAATGCAGTAGGGCATGACATTTTCGCCCTTCTTGCAGGCATTCTTAATATCATCGAGACTCTTCTTAACTGCCTTGCTGTCCCGTTTCCTGCGTACTGCGTTTAAACGCGCGATCTGATCTTCTTCAACTTTATCATCAATCTCTAAGAGAGGGATGGGTATCGCTTCATCAGTTACATATTTATTGACACCGACCATTATCTTTTCGCTCGAATCAATCTGCCTCTGGAACTTGTAGGCCGCATCAGCAATCTCAAGCTGAGGGAAACCCTTTTCAATCGCAGCCACCATGCCACCCATCTCGTCAATTTTGTTGATGTATTCCCATGTCTGCTCTTCCATTTCGTTCGTCAGGGCTTCTATGAAATAGGAACCTGCCAGTGGATCAATTGTACTGGCAGCACCGGTCTCTTCGGCAATGATCTGCTGCGTACGCAATGCAATCTGCACAGCGGAATCCGAAGGGAGGCACATCACTTCGTCAAGGGAATTGGTATGCAAGGACTGTGTACCGCCAAGGACAGCAGCGAGGGCTTCAGTAGCCGTCCGCACAACATTGTTGTATGGCTGCTGTGCCGTCAACGAGCACCCTGCGGTCTGTGTATGGAAACGCATCCACCATGACCTCGGATCCCTTGCTTTATAGCGGTCGCGCATGACCTTCGCCCAGATCCTCCGGGCGGCGCGCATCTTACAGATCTCCTCGAAGAAATCAATATGGGAGTTGAAGAAAAACGAGAACCGGGGAGCAAATTCATCGACATTCAAACCTTTCCGGTTAATAACGTCCTCGACATACTCCATGCCGTCACGGAGGGTAAAGGCAAGTTCCTGAACCGCTGTGGATCCCGCTTCCCTGATATGGTACCCGCTGATGCTGATGGTATTCCACCGGGGAACATGCTTCGTTCCGAATTCTACGGTATCACTGATCAGCTTGACCGAAGGTTCCGGTGGACACATAAATGTCTTCTGCGCGATAAATTCCTTCAGCATGTCATTCTGGATGGTGCCGCCTATCTTGCTGAGAGGTATACCCTTGATCTCTGCCGCTGCACAGTACATAGCCCAGAGAATGGTAGCTGGCGGATTAATGGTCATCGACGTGGTTACCTGATCCATGGGAATTCCATCCACCAACTGAAGAAAATCCTCGAGGGTATCTATGGCAACCCCACACTTCCCGCACTCACCGAGAGCCTTGGGTGAGCCCGAGTCATATCCCATTAGAGTTGGAAAATCGAAGGCCGTACTAAGGCCGGTCTGCCCTTCCTTGAGAAGCATATGCCAGCGTTTGTTGGTATCTTCAGCGCTCCCCATGCCGGAAAACATCCTGAATGTCCAGAACCGCCCGCGATAACCGGTTACTTGGTTTCCCCGTAAATACGGAAATTGTCCCGGATATCCAATATCCTGTACAAAGTCCATGTCTTTTATGTCTTCAGGAGTATAGAGCCTTTTGATTTCGAGGTCTGAAACGGTTGACCATCGTTCCCTCTGGTCGGGCACTTTGCTGACCACCTTCCGAACCTCATCCTCCCATTTTTTTCTGAGCTCGCTGGACTGGCTCAGCACCTCTTTTACAAAATACATATTACCCCCTCCTTATTTGTAAATCTTATTGATTGCCTTTATTAATCAGTACTATCTTAAAAATATAATCATTTCTCGTAAGAAGAATTGCATTTATCCTGCGCCTGCCAAAGAGGTTTGTCAAGGACAAAAAAGAACGACACAGGTACTCTTCATAATGATAGATAACTGGACAATTCCGTTAAGTTATGGTATTGTATCATCACTGTATTACGAACAGTAAACATGGGAGGATCTTATATGAATATTAAAATGCCCATCAAGTTTCACGGCAATTACCGAGTTACCATTCGCCAGGGTGATTGGGAAGCGAGAGAACGGTGTCAGAAACTCATTATCAGAGAAATGACACAGACTGAAAAAGAGCAATACTATAAAGAAATGGATGAAAAGGATATTCCTACCCATCAAATTAATTTTTTCGACTTCGGTTGCCGTCGCATCATCGAGGGCAAACTCACCGTAAACGAAGAAGACAGGATAGTCTTCAAGGTTGAAGGAAAAGAATACGAGTTTTCACCCTTCATACCTAAAAAATGATACCGTACCAAAAAAGCCGGATTACGGTATCATTTTCATTTTTCCTTATCGCATGCCGAGAAGTTTTCGTGCGATAACGACTCTCTGGATTTCGTTCGTTCCTTCATAAATCTGGCAGATTTTTGCATCCCGCATGTGTCTTTCCGCCGGATACTCTTTCGTGTAACCGTAACCGCCGAATATCTGCACTCCTTCAACGGCGGCATTCATGGCCACATCAGAGGCGTAACACTTGGCCATGGCCGACTCTTTCTCGTAGTCAAGACCGTTGTCTTCCATCCATGCAGCTCGCAGAAGCATCAGCTCAGCCGCATCAAGTTGCATCGCCATGTCGGCAAGCTTAAACTGGATAGCCTGGAAGGTGGAAATCGGTTTACCGAACTGTACCCTTTCTTTAGCATATGCAAGAGCATCTTCAAGAGCAGCCCGACCGATACCACAGGCCTGAGAACCGATACCGATTCTCCCTGCATCAAGCCCCATCATCATCTGCTTGAAACCCTGGCCCGGTTTACCCAGGAGGTTTTCAGCCGGTATCTCAGCATCCTCAAATACCAGTTCCGCTGTCCCGGAAGCGAGGATTCCCATCTTCTCCTCGATCTTTCCTACTTTAAAGCCAGGGGTATTCTTCATATCAACGATGAGATTGATGACTCCCTTGTATCCTAATGCAGGATCCGTCGTGACAGCTAAAACACAGTAATGGGCAACATTGCCGTTCGTTATGAAGATTTTGGTCCCATTGACAATATATTTGTCCCCTTTCAGTACGGCTCGGCATTTCAGTGCGGCCGCATCCGAACCGGCGCTCGGTTCCGTCAAACCATAACATCCCTCAACCTGACCACTGGCTACAGGTGTCAGGTATTTTTTCTTTTGTTCTTCCGTCCCAAACGACATAACTGGATATCCGTACAGAGAATTATTGACCGACACAATGACGCCACAGCTCGCACAGGCCTTGGAAATCTCAAGCATGCACAGAACGTACGTTACGTTATTCATGCCCGCCCCGCCATATTCATCAGGCACGGCAACTCCCATGATCCCCATCTCTCCCAGCTTCCGGCAAATCTCCTCGGGATGACGGTGCGTCTTATCCAATTCCGCGGCTACCGGCTTTATCTCCTGCTCCGCAAACTTCCTCACCATCTCACGCACATCCCGCTGATCCTCTGTTAAACCAAAATTCATGGCTCATAACCCCCTTATCATGATATAGTAGTAATCAACTCATCAACTCCCGGTGAATACGGCCTTCCGCTTTTCGATGAAGGCCTTCATCCCTTCTTTCTGATCGTCCGTGCTGAAACACTGGGCACAGCACTCCACCTCTAACCGTATGGCATTGTCGAGGGAAAGATCATACCCAAAATTGATGGCGTGTTTGGCCATCTTCAGGGCAAATCCGGGCAACCCCGCCAGCTTACCCGCAAACTTCCTCGTCTCCGCCATAAGCTGATCAGGCGCAAATACCCTGTTTACCAGACCAACTTCATACGCCCTCTT
>JAJRBU010000102.1 GCA_028679315.1 Methanoregulaceae archaeon | reverse complement strand
TAACCGTCCGCCGACCTGGACCCCTGCGGCATTGGGATGGACGATGGTGAGGTTATTGAGCAGGATATCGGAGCAGGTTCCTGAAGCGAGGATGGCGTGGGTGTAGTGGTTTATGGTCCCTCCCTTCACCGTAGTCCCGGTCTTCCCGTCAATCGTCACCCCCGGAGATCCGATACCAGTCCCATTGAGCGTCGCCCCCCCGAGGTCGAGGGTAATCCCGTTCTGGACGGTGCCATCAAAGCTCACGGAATAGGCATGTTCCCCTTGATCAACCACGGTGACCGTGCTGCCAGGCAGGAGAACTGCATTAATCCCTGCCTGGATTGGACTGGAAGATGCATTAAACGCACCTCCATCGCGCCACCACCCGGTCTGGTTGACATAGATCTGATCCGCAGCAACCGCCTGCCCCAAAAGGATGATAACCATCAATGAGGCAAGGATGATCCCTTTTCCTGCTAAATGCTGATACACAACGAACCCCCATTTTCGGATCACTGGAGAAAATAAAAACGGCCGATCGAGAAAATGTAACGATTCCTCGAGAACAAAGTCAGACCAGTCCCTCCTCCGATACAATGAAGATGTTTTTTTGATTTATTATTCTTCGCGCGAGAATGCAATCAATGGGATATTCGGAAGAGTCTACGATCAAAAAAAAGAAATTTCAGGTTTTACTTGAAGATATCAAAGATCTGGTCGCTGCCGGTTGCAGAGAGCCGGTCACGCTCTTCGCGCTCCTCGACAAGTGCAAGGAGGGGAAGTTTCATGTCAACGCCGGGGACATGCCCGAACATCTTCTCGAGCTCGACCTGCTGTGCGTGCATGAAGAGAGCGTTTGGAATATCCATCGCACAGAGTTCCTGGCACTGCCCGCAGTTGACACAGGAGTCGGCGATGTGGGCGAACCGGATCAGGTGGAACATGAAGTTCGGCGGCACCTGCCCGGGGGTTACGAGGTAGGGCTTCTTGGTACTGCATTCGACACAGTAGCAGATCGGGCAGTTCTCGATACAGGCATAGCACTTGATGCACCGCGAGGTCTCCTTCACGATCTTCTTCAGCCGCTCCCTGCCCTCTCCGAGGCTTGCGAAGTCCTTGGCCCGCCACTTGTCACCGAGCTTCAGCATAGCGTTCTCGACCTTGGTCCTCATCTCGAGGCCTTTCGGGTTCGGCGCCTCGGTCTTGAGAACTCCCGCCTTCACTGCGGCATCAAAGAGGCTGGCACCCTTTTCGCTGCATACCTCGACAAACGTGGCCTTGCCGGCCTTGTCGCCGATAACTCCCCAGTTCCCGCAGGCAAGATCAGCCTGCCGGGTGACCTTCAGCTTGCAGCGGCGGCAGTTGCTCCGCCGGCCGTATCCCTGCTCCTCGAGTTCATCGATGGAGATACCCTTGTGGCCTCCCTCGTACTCGATGATGAACTGGCCCTTGTCGATCTCTTCCTTGTGGACCGTGTCCGGGTCGACGCCGAACTTGTCGGCGATCATCTTCCGGGCAGTAACCGGCGAGACGGTACCTCCGCAGTTCACCCCGATCATGATGACATTGTCGAGGTTGACCTGCTGACGCTTGGCAAGCTCGTAGAGCCCCATCATGTCACAGCCCTTGACGGTCATTGCGATCTTCATGTTGCTGGCACCGTCAAGATACTTCTTGACGAGCTTTGACATGAGGAGTGTTCCGCAGTGGAGCGATCCTGCCGTCTTGTCGATCTCTTTTGGATCGGTGATAAGCACCGGGACCGCATCGTAGATGTCCTGTCCTTTGGTTACCGCGAATACACCATCCACCATCTTCTTCTCGAGCGCAAACTTCAGCAGGCTGGTCACGGCACCGCCGCATTCTGCCTTCTTTGCAAGCTCGGCGTCAGAGGTCCATGCGTAAAACATATCTCCTTTCTTTGACATCTACTTCGCCCCCTCGATCTTCTCGACCTTGACAGAACAGGCCTTGAACTCCGGGATCTTGGCGATGGGGTCAAGAGCGTTGTTGGTGAGCACGTTTGCCGCACACTCCTTGAAGTGGAACGGCATGAACATCACGCCCTTCATGATATCCGGGGTGACCCGTGCCGGGACATTGACGGTCCCGCGGCGGCTGGTCGCCTTGACCATCTCTTTGTCCTTGATATTGAGCGCCTTGGCATCCTCGGGGTTGATCTCGATCCAGCCGGTAGGCTCCTCGGCCTCGAGGGATTCAGACCGGCGTGTCATGGTCCCCGTGTGCCAGTGCCAGAGGCAGCGGCCGGTGGTGAGGATGAACGGGTAATCCTTGTCGGGGACCTCTGCGGGCGGCTTATATTCGACCGCGAAGAACTGGCCGAGCCCGTCGGGGTGTGCGAACTTCTCCTTGTGGAGGATCGGGGTTCCCGGGTGTTCGGCGGTGGGGCAGGGCCAGTGTGCCGCCTCTGGCTTGTTCAGCCGGGCATAGTTCATTCCGCCGTATGACGGCGTGAGTTTTGACATCTCGGTGAAGATATCCTCGGAAGACTTCCAGGGGAACTGCTTGGCATACCCCATCTTGGCAGCGATATCGGCCATGATCTGCCAGTCGAGTTTCGCCTCGCCCGGGGGATTGACCGCCTTTCTCCACATCTGGAC
>JAJRBU010000020.1 GCA_028679315.1 Methanoregulaceae archaeon | reverse complement strand
GAGATTGATGGATGCAGGGAGGGGGATAAACGAGAGATTCATCCCCTCTGCCACACTCCTGTACTCGATAGCATAATCGATCCCTCCTGCAGTAAGAAGGGACAAGAGATAGATACTCCCGTCCCGGATAACGACCTTATCATCGGACGGGCGCATAATCTCCGGGAGGGAGATAGTGGTGACCGTTCCCTCTGCTGAAACGGTGATGGTCGATGGGAAGTGATCGGTGACGATCGTTTCAAAGAGGGTTGGATCGCTATACTCCTCTTCAGCGAGCTGCAGCACCATCAGAGAGCGGTACCCGGCTGCATCCAGCATCGGGTTTGAGAATCCCACACGCACATCTGGCCGGGAGAGGATCCTGTGCCAGTTCTCCGGACCTATCTCTTCGTGATACAGGCTCTTGTTGGTGTATGCGATCACCATCTCATTCGTGGAAATGGGCTGGTACCAATCGGTAAAGTTCTGCGACGAGTTCTTCATGGGGCGGTACATGAGATCAGGGATAAGGGATTCGTCGGCAACAGCAATCACATCGGCCTTCCTGCCCAGGTCGGTGACCTGGCGGATGACCTGGATGCTCCCGTGGCCTTCGATCCGGACATCAACACCCGGATGTGAGGCTTCGAATTCCTGTTCTGCTTCAGCGAAGGGGGCGAGGAGACTCCCCGCTGCAATCACCTGCAGGGTATTCGAAGGTGAACCCTTATCAGAACACCCTGCAAGAAGGATACTTCCAATAAGAAGAAGCGCAACAGCGACACTCCTCATTCCCGTATCTCGATCCGATCCACCCATTTCACCCACGCACTACCTTCGGTTATTACTCCGGGTTGTTCCGATATAATGGCGATACGAGCCGGTCCCCCGTCATCATAGGAGAGAGCGGTGCCGTTCTGTTCATACATGAGGATGATGCGTAACGCTGGTGATGGAATTTCCGTCAGGTTCTCGTTGAAAGTCACAAATCCCCGCCCTTCCAGCTGGTCTGAATCAAAAACCCAGAGATACCCATCCGGTGCCGAGATCCAGACCTGCTGGCCAGGGTTCACACCGCCAACCAGCCCTGCAATATCCTTGAGGTCTACCCCTTTACAGGTATAAGGGCCGAACCTGAACCCGGTTGTAGAGACACAATACCCATATCCGTCAGCAGAAGGGAGTGCCTTAAGATCATTCATTGTCAGGACTCGCTCGGTAGTTCCATTGACAGTCAGCCGCCAGTCCGCTGCAAGGGAATCCTGGACCGGGGCACTGCATCCAGCGATCAGGGCGGAAAAGAGAACGAGTACCACCACCAAGAGGATTTTCCCGGAGAGCGAGTGCGGTCTCATTGGTTCCACCTCTTGAAGAACAAGATTGCACCGCACCCTAAAAGGACAGTTAAAAGAAGAAGAGGGGATTCCGTGGGAGGAGGCGGATAGGTCTCGTTCATCTTTGATTCATAAGACTTGGGCAGGAGATCTGATGATCCCGTATATCCTCCCTTATACACGCGGATCTCATCAACCCACTTCACGGTGTAACCCCCTGTAGAGGGGTACAGGTTATCGAACAGATGGATGCGTTCAGCAGGCATCACCTCGTGCATGTCCCAGTTGCCAAAGACATGCTTCCCTTCACTGTTGGTTGACGTATCGGCGAGGAACAGGAGCCGCATCCCGACGTGGTACGAGGGGGGATACCCTGTTCCCTGCCGCTCTCCCACTGATGATTCTTCACCGTTGAACCAGCACACGGTGATGTTCCCCTGCCGGGGATCAGGGTGGTAAATGTTTTCATAGGGAATCTCGATGTGATATCCGTCAACTGCCTTTACCATCACGTCATCACCGGGATTCATCCCTCCGACAAGATCGCAGAGGTCGCGGACGGCCGTACCTTTCACTGCACCCATGTCCTTGAAATTCGTCGTCTCGTTCCTGTCCCACTGCCCCTCTTTTGATTCGACAAAGACCGGGCCCTGGTGATAGTAGTGGGTCGTTCCATCACCCTGAACCGGGAGGTTAGCCTCCATCCACTGGATGGCCACAGTATTGTTTATGGAGTGATTGCCATCAGGTTCATAGACCGAAACAAGGAGATTGGTCGTCGGAACTGCAAGTGCTCCCGCACAGCAGAAGATGCACAACAGGAGAACTATCACTCCATTCTCTTTTGTATAGTGTGATCTCATTGGGGAACACCTTTGGAAAGAATGATCCATACTCCTCCGATGATTCCGAAAAAAATCGTCAGGATACTGAGGGGGATTTTTGGGGTAGGAGTCGTGGCATCAGGCGGGGTTATATGGGCACCTTCGCGGATGTCAAGGGAAGAGACCATCTGCACTGACAATCCGGTCGTGGTAGGGAATCGCTCTCCGCCTTGCATGTAGTAATAGTAATATTCAGGATCAGCGGATTCATGCCAGTCCCAGTTGCCAAAGGCATGGATGCCCCATGGATTTGTCGATGTATCAGAAAAGAAGACCAGTCTCATTCCGGTCGTATAATCGGGGACATACCCCTCATCTTCCCGGTACCAGGTAATGACCATTGGTCCCTGCCTACCCAAGGGAATGTAAACATTCCGGTACGCAAAGGTCTTGGAAAATCCATCATCTGCCCGGATGGTAACCGTGTCGCCCGGCTCCATCCCACCAACAAGATCGACCAGGTCTCTTACCGAGGTTCCCTTGACTGCACCCATGTCCTTTTCCTGGACATTGACGTCTTCTGCAGAATTCCACCTGAGAATCTCTTCAGCACCCTGATCAGGATCATCGATGAACACAGGGCCCTGGTGGTAATAGTGGATTATACCATCACCATAAACGGGAAGTTTTGCCTCCATCCACTGGTAGTCTACCGTGGTTTCATTCAGGAGGGTGGTACCATCACTTGCATACCGTGCAATATGGAGCTGGGTGGTAGTGGCGGCTGCTGCAGGTAAAGCCAGGAAGAATATCCCTGTAACGAGGAGCAGACAGAGAAAAGCAACTGGATATGTAGTGGTGACCGGTTCGCAGGGATGCGTGTGGACGAATGCCATAGAGATGTCAGAATTGCATTCCGCTCCGGATATATTTTTTGTTTATCCTTGAAATATTCTACATGTTAACTTAATAATATTAAATATCGAGCGAACGGTTCTCGCTCGTCAGTATTGCCGCTGGCGCCATTGAACACTGCCGGAACGGCAAACCCTCCGGTTTGCCGAGATAATTCCTCAATAGCAGAGCACTCCCTTCCCCCATTCAGAAATCCCTGAACCCTGCTTCCCATCTTTGAGGCAGACCGTACTACCATGGTGCACAATCAGAGGCCTCACCGATTACCATGCACCGAAAACCATCGTGATAAAGATACCATAGGAGAGAAGGAGAACGAGAGCCCAGGCCCTGGTCTGCATTCTGCTCCCGAAATAAAGCCCGAAGATCCCGGCCGCAAATCCTGTCATTACCAGGGTATCAGTATAACCCGGGAC
>JAJRBU010000053.1 GCA_028679315.1 Methanoregulaceae archaeon | reverse complement strand
AAGCTGCTCAGTTTCTCATAACCCATGGAGTCACTGTTCTTGTTGCAGAGCGCGTCGGAGGAAATGCCCTCGAGGCATTAAAGGCAGGAGGTATTGCGGTCCTCCTTTTCGATAAGAAAGGTGCAACCGTTGGCGATGCCATCGAAGCATTTCTCCAGGGTGAACTCGGGGAACAGTGATCTGCCCTTCTCATATGTTCCGGAAACGAGCGATAATATCGATGATACCCTTATCATGAAAGTAACGGTTGCAAGCGGGAAGGGAGGGACCGGAAAGAGCATGGTTGCCGCAAACCTTGCATGGGCTCTCTCTGAGACCAGTCCTGTTACGCTGGTCGATTGCGATGTGGAGGAGCCGAACCTTCACCTTTTTTTCCCCCAGGACCCCATTGAAAGAGAAGAAGTCACCGTACCGGTTCCTTCCATTGACCTTGACCGATGTACTTTTTGCGGTGATTGTGCCGGTTTCTGTGCCTACGGGGCACTGCTGGTGACCAAAGACCGGGTACTGTTCTTCCCGGACCTCTGTCATTCATGCGGGGGATGTTCTCTCATCTGCCTGGCAGGCGCCATAAAAGAAACTCAGCGTTCCATTGGAACTCTCACCTTACGGCACATCTCCGATCGCTTGCACATTGTCACCGGGACTCTTCAGGAAGGCGATGTTCTCGCGACAAAGGTGATCAGGGAAGCAAAGAGAATCGCGGAAAGACCGGGATGGATCGTGTATGATGCATCTCCCGGGACATCGTGCCCGGTCGTCGAAACCCTTCAGGGGTCCGATCTCTGTCTTCTTGTCACCGAGTCAACCCCGTTCGGTCTCCATGACCTTGAACTGGCATATTCCGTGACCTCGTATATGGGTATCCCTTCGGGAGTAGTAATCAACCTGAGCGATGGGAGGGATAAGGAGACCCGGGCATTCTGTGAAGAGAAGGAGATCCCAGTCTTTGCCACGATTCCTTTTGATCGATGGATTGCGCATGTCCAGGGAGTCGGGGATCTGATCTCCCGGAGAGATTCTTTCTGGAAAGATCGTTTTATCGCCCTTGGTATGGCATGCTGCTCGAGAGTGGAGGAGCTATGATCCGTTTGGCGGTAGTCAGTGGAAAAGGTGGAACGGGAAAAACAGTGATAACCGGAGCTATTGCCCACGTCAGCACCTGCTCAAAGGTGATGGTGGACTGTGATGTGGATGCGGCCAATCTGGAACTGATCCTGAATCCGAAAGTCATTGAACGGCAGGAATTTGCAGGAATGGATACAGCCCTGATCGACCAGGCAGCATGCACTGCCTGCGGGATCTGTGCAGGTGCCTGCAGATTTGATGCAATAAAAACTAATGGAACATCGTTCGTGGTCTGTTCCGATCATTGTGAAGGGTGCGGGGTATGCAGGTATCTCTGCCCCTCATACGCCATCAGTATGAGGCGAAGAGTCTGCGGAGAGATCTTCTATTCGCAAACCCATTTCGGCAATCTTGTCCATGCGAGACTCACCCCGGGGGCTGCGAACTCCGGGCTCCTTGTAGGGATCATCAAGAAGATTGCTCTCGAACGGAACAGCGACTGCGACCTTCTGCTGGTTGACGGCCCCCCTGGTATCGGGTGCCCTCTCATATCAACAGTAACGGGAATGGACGCCATCCTGGCGGTAACCGAGCCGAGCATCTCGGGACTTCATGATCTCGAACGGCTTATCCGTGTATGCCATCCCTTGAGCGCGGATATAGCCGTGGTGATCAATAAATACGATCTCAATATCCCGGGTTCAGATTCTATCCGCGTTTTTTGCCAGAATGCGGGTATTCCGGTCGTGGGGCAGATCCCTTATGATGAATCAGTGATGGATGCGGTCCGGAAAGGAAGGCTGGTAACTGAATATGATTCACCGGCAGCACAAGCCATTCATAGTCTGTGGGATGAAATACTCAGTACATTTGGAGTGAGAGCATTTGCAGGATAATGAGATGACAGGGGGAATACGACGCCGGGGGCGACCGAGAGTACCGAGAAGGATGGATCACGAGGCCTCACTCCGGTGTTATGCACCCCAATGTGATATTGCCGATACGGACGAATGTGTCATCCTCCTTCCTGAAGAGATCGAACTTTTAAAACTGGTCGACCTGAACGGGCTGGAGCAGGAGGAGGCAGGGGCTATCATCGGGGTATCCCGGCGTACCGTATGGAAAGATCTCCATGAAGCCAGGCGTAAGGTTGCCGATGCCCTCATCCACGGGAAAAAAATTGAGATCGCCGGCTGTGAACGCCGCATCGAAGGGCGGTGTCCCCGTGAAGGACAGCCATGTCCGGGATCGCAGGATGGTTATTGCCGACGCCGTCAAATTCAACGAAATCCCCCTGACCAGTAACGGCCAGGACTGCCCCATTGCATTATTTAATATACTTTGTCTCATATGAGTAATTAAGGCACCCGAGAGGTGCCAGGTGTGGTACAACGATGCCAGGATTTGACGGAACCGGCCCCCTTGGAGCGGGGCCAATGACAGGGTGGCGCCGTGGCAGGTGTATGAGCGGTGGTAACCCGGTATCCCAGCAGGAACCTGCGAAGGAGTCAGCGGGAGATGCAGGGCAGGCTTCTGTACAGCCAACCGGAGGAGCGGGTCCCCTGGTGTATGGGCTTGGCCGCGGGGGTGTCCCCCGGGGATGCGGCAGAGGGGATGGCGGTGGAATGCAGGGAGGCAGAGGTGTATCCCGTGGTGGTGGAATGAGGGGGAGATTCTGAAGAATGAAAGGAACCGGAGCGAATGAAACTCAGAGGGTTGCAATCGCGATAGATGGGAACGGAGTCTCCTCACACTTTGGTCATTGTGAAAAATTTACGGTATACCATATCAGGAACAATGAAATTTTACATCACGAGATCATACTGAATCCCGGCCACGAACCTGGAAAACTGCCGCGCTTGCTCGCATCCTGCGGCATTACCCATGTCCTTGCAGGGGGCATGGGACTGAAAGCCGTGCAGCTCTTCGAGGAGCAGGGAGTTCATGTTACCTGTGGTATTTCCGGGCCGGTGGTCCAGGTCATTGACGACTTCATGAAAGACAGGATTGTTGCCGGCGAGAGCACGTGCCATCATTCCGGTTGCGAGGATTAGATCTCGTCTCTTTTCCGTGATGATTTCAGGATGATTTTCTTCTGATTTTCTGATGTTTCAGAACCATTTTCCGGAAGATTGGAACGGAAGAGGATAACTGGAATTGATTGGTGACCTGGCCGGGCATCTTGATTGCATGGCACAATCCGGATCCGGTTTTAGGCAATATCGAGATTTTATACCAATCGTTCATAAAAATTATTCATTTTTGTCATGTCCCCGATAATGACCGGGTTATGGATCAGAAAGACAACTGTAAAGGGAAAGTTACGCTAACGGGGGAAAAGAAAAAAAATGGGGGTCTGATCTCACCTTGCGGGGATGATCAGTGAGCGCTCTCCGGCGGGCATATACTCGCGGATGGCACCCTTTGCGAACTCCCGGCGGGGCTCGGCGAAGTCGAACTTGAGCGAGGGGTCGGCGAAGGCGATCTTGATCAGCGGGTTGAGTGCCCAGGCATCGCCACGGGTGATGTGAGCCGCTCCGGCGATAGCTGCGTACTCTCCCTGGTGACCGACGTTCATCGCGTAGTTCGGGTAGTTGGCTCCACGGAGCTCTCCGACACAGCCCTCGTCGGCCCTGTACGACTCGGTGTTTGCGGAACCGCACTGGTCCTGGAGGTCGTAGCCGTAGAATCCGAGACGTGACCAGCCTTCCTTGTGCAGGAGCATGGACAGGTACCAGCCGGCAAGGCCTATCTGGCTGTGGCCAGAG
>JAJRBU010000244.1 GCA_028679315.1 Methanoregulaceae archaeon | reverse complement strand
GAAAGGAATGCGTCGAACCAATGCGCGTTCATCGTCATCGACCGGAAAAGCGGCGAGAGAACCGTGTTTTCCAGGCGCGATACAGAGCTCGATTTCCGGGCCGCCGAGCTCAAAAGAGACGATATCTGTGCCGGCAGGGTGCTCCATTTGGACGGGTATGATTCCCGGGGGGCTTTAGCTGCCGCCGGTTGGTGTCGGGAGGCGGGAATCCCGGTGGTCATCGATTTGGACAAGGTTGTCCCGGATTGCCGGGAGCTCATTGGAAGAGTTGATTTTCTGATTGTCAGCTCGAATTTCCCTTCGGAATTCACGGGGATTGATGATCCGGTCAAGGCTTTTCAGGCGCTTCGGGACCACTATGACGGATTTCTTGCCATGACGCTGGGCGCCTCGGGGGCCGCGGCGTGGGTTGGAGACCGGTGCATTGCGTTTCCCGGCCTGAAAATCGATCCTGTCGACACGACGGGCGCGGGGGATATCTTTCACGGCGGCTTCATCTACGGGTTGCTTCAGAATTGGCCGCTCGAGAAAATAATGCGCTTTTCCAACGCGGCCGCGGGACTCAGCTGCATGCACATGGGCGCCCGGACCGGCATCCGGCCGATTCCGGAAATTCTTCGGCATGCTGCCACCCTCCCCGCCATCACGTGCTAAAATCGGCATTCTGATCCGTTTGGGAGATCCCCCGGCTTTGCCGGCAGCAGACGTTTGACAGATACAGGAGTTCATCGGGGAACTCCTCAATGCACCCTCGATGCCTTCGAGTCTTAGAGACTTGGAGGCTGCCTGTAAGTCTCCAAGACTCGAAGGTGAAGAAGCAACCATGCATCTGCGGCGCCCTTACTCAAGCCGATAGCGATTGCGATCCCGATTCCGATGGGCCGCGCGGTTGCATCCTGCATCTTGCTGTCTTCAAACCTGCAACCTTGTAACCTCTCCGTGTATAATGCTCTAGGGTGTATGGCGATGAAGAACATCTTCTTTGTTGACGTGGACACGCAGCGGGACTTCATGCTCTCGACCGGGGCGCTGTCGGTGCCGGGAGCCGAACGGATCGTGCCCAAATTGCGTCGGCTTTTCGACTTCGCGCGGAAAAACGATATATCGGTGCTCTCCACCATGGATGCGCATATCGCGGATGATCCTGAATTCCGGGATTTCCCGCCCCATTGTGTTCAGGGGACTGAAGGGCAGCGGAAGCTGGACGAGACTCTGCTTCCGCGGCCGCTGGTTTTTCAGGCCAGGCCAGTGGACCGCAACCTTAGGGACGCGGTGCGCAAGCATCAGCAGATCATTGTTGAAAAGCAGTCGCTCGACCCCTTCAGCAACCCGGTTCTCGAGCGCTTGTTGCGCGTACTTCCGCCGCATGCGATCGTGTTTGGCGTCGCAACCGAGTATTGCGTCAAGCTGGCATGCCTCGGAATTCGCAGGCTGGGGATCCCGGCTGCAGTCGTGACCGACGCGATCCGGGCCCTCGCCCCGAAAACGGAGAAAGAGGCGCTCGAGGAGATGCGCCGGGCGGGTGTGGAGTTCATTACCCTGGAGACCCTCTTGGGTGCCGGGACCGAATAGACTCGATTGCTCCCCGGGCTCCTTCGTCCCCCCGCAGAGTCCGCCAGGTTCGAAAATAGACGGGTAACGGAAACGTCATCGTGACTCCAGGGATCTATATTCACATCCCGTTCTGCCGTTCAAAGTGCAACTACTGCCATTTTGTCAGCGTGCCATACTCGAGAGCGACATCCGTCCGGTACGAGAAGGCGCTGATCAAGGAGTTGGCATCCTTCAATCCGGTTTCCCCGGAATCCGAAATTGATTCGGTCTATTTCGGGGGAGGAACCCCGAGCATCGTGCCCGCCGGGTACATCGCGGGCCTCCTGGAGACCTGCCGGCGAAGGTTTCGCATTGCAGGAGACTGCGAAATATCCATGGAGGCGAATCCCGGGACGCTGAGTCTGGAAAAGCTGCGGATTCTGCGCAACTCCGGGGTAAACCGGGTTTCCCTTGGAGCTCAAACATTCAATGACCGGGAATTGATGTCGATCGGGCGTCGGCACGACTCCGAGACAATTCTGAAATCGTTGTCCCGTTTGCGGGAATGTGGCTTTACCAACGTCAACCTCGACCTGATGCTCGGGCTTCCGGGGCAGACGGCCGAAACGTGGAGAAATACTCTCCGGTCGGTCGAACGCCTGGGAATCCCGCACCTTTCCGTTTACATGCTCGATCTGGACGATCAATGCCCGCTGCAAGGGATGGTGGCGTCCGGTTCGGTTCAGCTGCCGGAGGAAGACCTGATATCCGATTTGTACCTGGAAACCCTGGAGTTTTTGTCGGGCTGCGGCTGGGCACAATACGAAATCAGCAATTTCGCGCGTCCCGGATATGCGTGCCGGCATAATCTGAAATACTGGCAGCGCAAGCCCGTCCATGGATTCGGATTGGGAAGCCATTCTTTCGACGGCCAAACCAGATGCGCGAACGTTTCGGGCATGGATGATTATCTTGATTCCATGAATTCAGGGAAAAATCCGGTTCATTGGCGGGAGCCGGTGACCCGCGAGCAAACGCTTTCGGAATCAATCTTCCTCGGTTTGCGCCTGACCCGGGGCGTGGATTGGGGGCAGTTGCAGGAAACCTACGGCCGCGAGCGTTTGATTCTATACGAACCCGGCATGCGGGAACTATCTCAGCGGGCGCTGATCGAGTGGAACGACTCCGCCGTCAGACTCACACCTTCCGGCATGCTTCTCTCTAACGAAGTCTTTCAACTT